>NZ_JBLZPH010000109.1:29724-66607 GCF_049199205.1 Shinella sp. M31
AGACAGGAAGCCGCCGAACTCGGTCGCGTAAGCGCTGGCATCAGTGGGAGAATTAAAACGAGGCATGGCTTGATCCTTCAGATATGGGTCAGGGCGTAAGCGCCCGTCATTGCGAGTTGGCGCATGTCTTCCTCTCGGGCGTATCCGTAGGGATGGATGCCGTCTTCAATCGTGCGCGTGATGACGCCGGTCGTTGCGTTGGGCGAAGTCGATGCAAGCGTGAGGTCAAAGCTGCCGTCGTTGGGGACGAAGGCCTGAGCGAAGCAGATATGGAATCGGCTGTCGGCGATTTGCGCCTGCAGATCGAGCAGCGCGCGGTAGGCCTGTATTTCGACCGGCCAATCGAGGTCTTCATCCGGCGTTCGCGCCGTCCCAGGCAGCATGAAGATGATCGGCTTCGTGGCGCTGTAGGCCCGCCAGCGTCGGATAAGCAGCGCCAGTTCCGCCTTGATAAGGGCGTAGGCGCTGCTCGTATTCAGTCGGCGAACGTCATTGCGGCAAAGAACCAGGCTCAACATGTCAGGCGCAGCAAGGCCGAAACGGCTGAAGTAAGCGGCAAAGTTGATGAAGTAGCCATTGCGGAGGTCGGCGTCATCAACAACGCCGTCGTCGATGACGATCAGCGGATTGAACGTCCGCTTGGTCGATGTGTCAGCCGCCAGATATGCCGCCTCCCCGCCGATCGAAACCGGCGAAAGCGACGTCGTCAGATAGTTAGTATAGTCGGCCAGCTCGATGCCCGGCCGGCACTCGCCTGAATATGTGGGATCCAGCACAAAGTGGTTTGTCACTCCCGATGGCGTGTTGTTTTCCGTCGGCGTTGTGCCGATCCACGTCGGCGTGACACCCCAGTCCAGATAAGCCTGGTGCTGGTAGTAGAGGCCCTGATATGTACCAATGGAATCGGTCAGCGACAGGATTTTCGGCGCCAGCCCCGTGAGCGAGGCGAGCGTGGCAATCCGCGTCGTCAACCTCAGCTCGGACGCATTCTTCGCGTCCCAACTTTTCGGGCGAACGATCAGTGTTGCACCGCCGGCCATGTCGGAGGGCTTAATTTGCGTCGAGGAAACGAATGAGCGCGCCTTGTAGGCAGCCCCTGTCCGCGGGAAGATCGACGCCTGCACGAGTGCGGCATCCATTCGGTTCGTCAGAATGTTGTCGACGACCAGCGTGCTTTCTTCGCCCTCGACCGCATAGAGGTATTTGCCAAGGTATAGCTCCAGACTTTGCGGCTGCGGGATTTCGGTCGGCTCCTGCGACGCGCTTCCCGCCGGCATGTTGGGCCGCCAGAGAACATGCCCCCAGAGGTCTTGAATTTCGAACGAGCGCAGCGGCCACGCATCGATGCGAATGCCATTGATCATGCTGCTTTTTGCCCCGAGCCGGGCGAAGGTGTAGCCGGGAGACGCGCCGAATTCGATGTCGCCGCCGATCGCCTGCGGATCGATCTGCATGCCTCCGATGTAGAACATGCCGTCAAGGCCGATGCGCATTAGCGTATTGCCGTAGCTATCTTCCCATCGGTAGGCATCAACACCATCATCGGTGACAAGCTGCAGCTGGCGCTGCCGCCAGAAGCGCACGACGCCGCCAGCTTCGCCGCGCAAGAGAACGCGGTCGCCGGGAAACATTTGCACGTCTTTTCCGTCGTTATCCCCTTTCAGGAGCGCGCCGACCTTGAAGAGCGGTGAGCCGTCGACGCGAAGCGACCTTTCTCGGTCGACGCCGAGCGTGACAGCCGACACCGTTACGTCGCCGGTCAAAGGCACGTATTCGCCAGTCACGTTGTCGATGTCGATCGTCGCGGCCGTTGCGATACTATTGGCATTCTTGCGCAACCCGTCCAGCGCAGATGGCACCGCGGTGTTCTGCTCATTAACGAGCGCGAAGGTAATGGCGTCGGTGCCAATCACAGGAGCCGTGGCGTTTTTGCAGGTGTATGTCTTTCCCTTGGAGGAGGACCCGGCCGCCACATAGAACGTCGCGCCAAGTAGTTCCGCGCCGGTATCGGCATCCGTCGTGCGAGCCGGCGCGCCGGCAGCTGGCACGAGATAAATGCCGTTCTCCTTTGGGTCGGTGCGGCCATCCATGAAGAAACGCTCGCCGGTCGCTGCCACGCGCCCATCATGGGTCGTTCCATTGACGAACGCCGTTGCAAGGGCGCCGGTTGAGGTTGATCGAAAGGTGACGTTATCAAGCGTTTTGCGGCCGGTCGCAGCAATTGCTTTTGCTTCGTCAACACCAGCCTGAAGTGCATCAACTCGCGCCTGAATCGTACCGCCGACGACACTGCGGATTTCTGCCTTGTTTGGCTGCGTCGGCGCAGTTGTCGGCCCGTCGGCCCACACCGCGTTGAACACAGATTGGATTTCGTTTGCCATAGCGGCTCCCATGCGAAAGCGCTCCAGCGAGAAGCCAGAGGCGAGAATTTGATTGATTTTTGATGGTGGGTTAGGCGGTCGGGGTGATCTTCTCGCCGACGACGTCGGGCCACTCGACCACGGTTTCCGTTCGCACGCCGTCCTTATCGATCACGGTGAAATCCAACCTCCGCCGATCGCGAACCAGTCGGAGACGCTACCATCTGCATTGCGGCCCCGTTGGGATCGGAACGCCTCCATCACGGCCACGCCGGCTCGGCGCGTCCAAGACTCAGGCGTGTCACCCGCCTGCGGGAGGCCCACACGCTCCATGAGATCTATGGGGTCGCAATCCATGGGGCCGCCGTACGCGAACGCGTCCAACTCCTCGATCCGCCAGTCGCGGGTGTTAAACCGCACATGAAACCCGCCGAGCTCGGTCCAACCTGCGACCAGCACTTCGACCAGTCGCTCGGCATGTGAGACCCGCACCGTGGTGTTGTCGCGGAGCGCGGCGAGAACATCGGGGAGCTTCGCCTGGACGGCGAGCGGGCCAATCTTGTCGATCAGGCTGATTAGGTGAGTGTCCCAGTGATCTCCGAGCCGGACATCGCCGCGCGTGGCGACGACAACGGGGTGCTTCTCGGACGCCGCGACTTTGCAGTGAACTGCTCTGACGACGCCGTTGTCATCATAGGCGGCTCTGTCGGTCAGGACATACGCCGCATCAGGTGTCACGAATGATAGAACCGCACTCATAAGAAGGATATCTCCATCTGGAAATGGCGGCCAACGGCGGCATCTGCGAACGCCTTGCCGATGGAATCGCCTTTAATTGCTGCGTCGGCCACGCTCTTGAAGGCACCGGACAACGTGTCGCTAATCTCTTGGGCGTTCTCGCGAACCTTGCCCTGCTGCTCCGCAAGGCGCTCGGCCGCAGACGTCGCGCGGGCATAGCTTTCCGCCGCAGCGTCGATTTCAGTTCGGAGTTCAGGCGTGTCTTCCTTGCCGGCCCTCATTGCCGCTGAAAGCAGGTCGTGCGCGACGGCTGCCTTATCAACTGCATAGCCGTAATCGTTCACAAGCGGGTTGAGGGCTGCCTGCGCGGCATAGGCGGCATTCAGTGCGGCCGTGCGTTCCCGTACCTGCTCGACCTCGCGGGCGTAGTCGTCGACCTTCTCAGCGCTTGCCCCCGGCTTTTTCTTTTCTTCCGCCGGCACCGCATAGTCGTTAATTGACACCTTGTTGGCGACTGTCGGGGTAGCCGGCAGGCGGCTCGTCTTGGGGCTGCGTCCCGTTCCCTCGAACGCCCCGTCGATGCGGCGCTGGATGTTATCCTCTGCAAGAGAAGAGCCAACCTCTCGGCCATTGAGGATGTCTTGGTTGAGCTTGCCGAACTTGTCGATAATGCCCGGTATGCCACCAAGGATGCGCTTGAATTCGGCAGCCTTGTCGACGCCCTCGGCAAGCCAGCCCACGAATGAGCCTAGCTCCGAATCTGACGCATTCACCACGACGTTGCCAAACTGCTCAATGGTTTTTGCTAGGTCGTCGAGCGTCTTTCCGAAACCCTTGCTGGCGCCAGTGGCTGCGTCGATCTTGCCTGCTGTGTCGACCAGGACGTTTTGCAATTGGACGAACCGCTGCGACGTTGTGAGTGCGCCGCCTGCGACTTTTTCTTCAAGCGTAGATGCGCCAGCTTCGAACGCGCGGAAAAAGGCCTCGCTGCTGATCTTGCCATCGATCATCAGCTTGCGCAGCTCGGCAACCGAACCGTTGGCTTCTTTCAGGCCTGCGGCCACCGTCTGGGCGATTGTCGGTGCGCCCTCGAGGATACTGTTGAACTCTTCCGCCCTCACCACACCGCCACCAAGCGCCTGCGATAACTGCAGGAGCGCGCCGCTGGCCTGTTCAGCGGACGTGCCGCCCACACGGAGCGCCAGCGCGATCTTGTCGGTAAAGCCGACGAGCTCCTGCTGCGAGACGCCAAGTTCCTTCTGGGTCAACGCCAGGCGGGAATACAGGGTGGTCAGGCTCTCGATAGGCGCGGCGTTGCGCTGCGCGGACGCATAAAGCGCATCATAAACCTGCTTTAGGTTTTGACCTGCGAGGCCGGCCACTTTCAGACTATTCTGGATACGGGTGGCTGCGTCGGTTAGGTCGCGGGCCGCCTTCAGGGACAGACCTGCCGCGAAGGCACCGGCAAGCCTCGTCGCCATGGTTCCGGCGGCACCCTCGACGCGCTTGGCCATCGACTGGGCAGACGTTTCGATGCGTCGGAAATTCCGGTCCGCATTGCGCGTCGCGTTGGCTATATTTTTTTCGAAGTCCGCAACGCGCGCCTCAAGGAGGATCGACAAGCGTTCGTAATCAGTTGCCACGTTTTGTTCCTTTGATAGCTTTCGTCATCGCGCGCTTGATCTTCCGAGCGGCCTTCTTTTTGGTGATCCGATAGCCAGGGAAGAAAAACGGCTGGGCTGGTGCGCCGGGGTGCTGGGCGCCTTCAAACTTCCCGCCCGCGACGTGCGGAGCGGCGCCGAACTCGACGAGATGCGCGTATCGGACTTTCGAATTGCCGGCGGTGATCATCGCGGCATTCTCAGGCACGACGGTAGCGCCACCGGGCTGTGAATGCGGCGGAGTGGCCTGGCCGCCGGGCGTGACCTCGATGCTGTCCTTCAGGTCGCCGTCATCCTCCGGAGCCAACGCCTTCATGGTGTTGGCGATGTCATTGGCCGCGGCAACCAGGGCAGACTGGGTCTGCTGGCGCACCGCCTCCGGGATCGCCCGCAGACGTCGCTGAAGGCGCTGCCAGCCTTCAAGCGTCCGGACCATCAGGCTCGTCCGTGAAATCGGTCGCTTCGTCTGGGAGGCCATAGAGGGTGGCCAGAAGCAGACCGATGGCCAGCGGCACGTAGGTCGCCGCGCCTTTCTCCACTATTGCACGATGCGCCGCTGACTCTGGATCACGGCGGGTGCGCAGCATCGTTGCCTCGAGGGAGGCGTCGGCCTTCGGTGGCGCAATGGCGTAGTCGATGATTGCTGCGATCTCATCAGCGGTCCAGTTGCCGGCACGGATCCGTGCCATGAGGGCATTTGCGGAGCCGTGGAGAGCCTCAAAGAGGTGCAAGGTGTCACGGGGAATGGCGCATGCGTGGTCGATCCCGCAAATGCGGGCGGCTATGGTGGTTTTCATTGGGGTTCCTGGAACTGGTGCGCTCATCACGCGTTGCGTAAACGCAACTGTAGAGACGAAGTGAACGAAACCGTGGAGACTGCCACGTCTTCGGTGAAGTGACGTCGACGTGGCCAAACGAATCTGCTGATTAGCGATCTCTCGTGCGGCGGAGGTTTAACTTGCTCAATATTATCGCAGTTTCGCTTGCCTTGGCCACAGCCCAGCCGACCGTCGACGACCTGCAGGCGGACTTCGCTACTGCGAAGCCATGCGCCGGCCTGGTAGATGGCCGGGAGGTTTGGGAGGGGCAGCGAGCGTTTTTCGTCGCGTCTTACACGAAGGAGGCGATGGAACTAGATCCAAGCCTTGTCGGTGCTGATGCGGTGTTGCGCGACGATAACGACAGCCAGACCATCGGCGAGTTTGAGGCGGCGTGCTCATCTTGAGCCGGCGCGTCGTTTCTGGCTTGGGGGGCCGAACTCGGTGAGCGCCCAGGGCTGCCAGTAAGGATCGCTGTAACCAGCCATGAATGCCACACCATGTTCACTCCAAAGGGAGCCGACATGGGCTAGGTCGGTCGGAAAGTCGTAGCTGGACGTCGCTACGCCAATTTCGCGCGCCTCCTGATCCCAATCGATGCCGGTCGCAAAAAGCTGTGACAGCGCCTCTACCACATCGGCCCGGCGGCGGTTAGCTTTTCGACGAACAGGCATCCGCAAGCCTCCGATATACGGCGACAGCATCTGGGGCATATTCCCAGCGAATACCGACATCGCGCGGATGCCAGCAACAGGGTGGGCAGAGCGGAAGCGTGAGCGCGCCTACTTCATCGAGAAGGTCGTGCAGCCGCCAATGCTCCAGCCACCAGCCTCCAGGCCGGTCGCTGGCGATGTAAGCATGGAAGGCGTCCGCCAGTTCGGCGGACACTGGAAAGTCGAGCCGGTTTGAGCGGCGGTCTGAGCGACGACGTACCGGCATTATCTGCGGCTCCCATAATCTGGTGTCCGCGGGGAGCGCGGCGCTTCTGGTGCATCGACACCATCGAGGGCAAGTTCGCGGATGCCGCGAAAAAAGTGAATTCGCGCGTCGCGTTCAATCCCGACGGCGGGATGTGCCTTTGGAACTCCATATCGATCTGGGACGGTAAGCCCATCCGCGTCGATGGCCTCTCGGGCCTGCTCTCCCCGGTCCCATGCTTCCGCCGTCCTGACAAGGACCCGGAAATGATGCGATTCTAGGTCAAAATCGCCTAGAATCTGGCGAATCCATCGCCGTGTCTCGGGCCTTAGATGGGCCGGAACCTTAAAGGACATCGTCATTATCCCTGAATTACTAGGGTTTTCGTGGCGGTTGGGCGCAACCATTTCAACCGGGGCAAGGCAAATGCACGAGATGGGGTGGCGGCGGTACGCGGACGGTGCGGCGCTCTAGGGATTTGACGCCCCCCCCGGTGGGTTCAGGTGGCCAGCCGCTCAATGATGCGGCGCGCGCGTGCCTCGACGTTCGCCACTACCTTCGCTCGCGCGAACGCGGGCTGCCTGGCTGCCGTCCACAGATCAGGCTCGTTCGTTAAGTCTACGATGCTGGCGAATGTCTCAGGGACCGCACCCTGCTTCACTAGCGACACCTCAGACAGAGAGGCGCGCGCGACGATATCGACCAGGTGGCCCGCGACTTCTCGCGTCTCATACTCGTCCAGCGTGATACCGACAGAGAGGCAGGCACGCGTGCCGTCTACAACGTTCCGGTGAATGGTCTCGCCATCGGCGCCAGCGAGGGGATGGCGGAAGGCGAGGCCTCGCGTAGTGTTCGAAAACTCCAGTCCTGATGCGGTCGAGCCCACCTGCTTTCCGGCGCTGTGATCGAGCAGGAGCCTCTTCACCTTGCCATCGTGAAGCGTTGCGACGAACGCATCGCCCTTGAAGTACACCAGCCGGCCCTCGTGTTCGAACGCTGTTTCGAACAGACAGGCGAACCCTTGGATGGCTGGCTGTGCTAGTTCACGGCCGTTGCTGTCCCTGAATGTGCGCCTAGCTTCGGGAAGCGGCCGACGGTCCTGGAAGCGCGGGGAGGCCCTGGGTAAGCCAGGGATGATGATTGGTGCTGGCCTCATCGATAGTCTAGCTCCGCCGGCATTTCTTTCCTCGGGATGACGCCAAGCTCGATCGCGTCACGGAAGAACCGCGCCATCGGCCCGTTCGGATCGCGAGAGCTGCCAATCAGCGGAAGCGAGCCAAAGCTGGAGATTGAGACGCCCTGCGCGTCGACGGCGTTAACGAGCTCATGAAGATCCAGATTTGCGGCGTGCACTTGGCGCATCGCGGCAACGACGGCTTTCTGCCGGTCACGGTATGCCGGCGCAATCCCGGCGCGATACGCCGCTTCGTCCTTGTTGCGCTCAACCTCGATTTGACGGTCGAGCAGTTCTATCGCCGAGCGCAGGTCCCTAATCTCCTGCGCCATTGCGGCCAGGCGTTCGCGCTTGTTGGGTGGTGTTGGTGCGGGCGGCTGCCCCAGCAGCTCCGCGATACGGCGCGACGCGGCGTCATCGACGGTCGTGGAGAATTCAGGCTCGTCGTTCTGGGCAAGCGCAAGTTGGGCTGTTGTGGTCTCGGAGAGCTTGCGGCCGAGGTCGTCGCGCTTGGCTGCCAATTCAGCGTGCCGAGCCGAAGGGGTATAGTTGGGAATCTTCATGTCAGTTTCTCGATGGCGGTTGCCAATTTGCGTAGCCCGTTGAGCGGTACGCGCGTGATGGGGGATGATGGCTGGGCGTCTTCGGCGCCGTAACGGACGACCGCTCGCTTTCCGGTCAGCGATAAGCATTCGAGTTCCACGCAGTCGGCGGAGATGCCAAGCCAACCGTCGTCAAGATCGAGATCTCCGAGGACGGGCGACGATGGCAGTGTGTCGACCAAGGCATGCAGCAGATGGCCAACGGTTGCGGGGGCGTCGGCTGCGCTGCGGAGCGTCAGGCAGCGAAGCCTGTGCACGTGATCTGGGGCGCCCGGAAAGGTGGGTGCCGTAAGGGCGAGAACGATATCGCCGATATGCCGGGCAGTGATGTCGCCTTGCCGACGACCTGGGATCAGGCCTGCTTCACGAAGCGATCGAAGAGTCTGTCGGACGTGCGAAAATCGATGATTGAGAAGTGCCCCGATGACGCCTGTGTACTTGGATTCGGCCATGGTTCCTCCGAAGGGTGCCCGCGCCGGATTTTTATCAACAGCGCGGGCTCGGCCGTGGGCAGGACGTCCCATGGCCGGATTGGAAATGCGGAAGCCGCATTTTAGGGGGTGAAAGAAAAGCCCCGCCGAAGCGGGGCGAAGATCGGGATGCCGCTGCCTGTTCATCCGAGGTCAGCAATAGACGGTGACCGACCGCGCGCGGCCAGCCACCCAGACGGGTGACGGCCCGCCTGAAACGACAAAGGGCCGCATCGCTGCGACCCTTGTTCTCTCCCTTACCCTGCGGCGCGGGTAATTGGGGTACCCTTATGCGGCCGCGCGGTCTTGGCGGCCCCAATATCGGTCAAGGATGCCGAAGCCATCAAAGATGCGCGCACGGGCTTCACCCTTTGCGCCTTTGCTTCCAGCACCAAGGCGGCGGCCTATCTCCTCGAGCGTTTCTCCGTCGATGGCTGACCATTCAAAGGCATCTAGGATTGCCGGCACATATGCCAACTTGGCACGAACCACTGCAAGCTCCCGCTTGGCGTCGATCGCCGCAAGGATAGGCCAGTCGCCGGTCCAGGCTTTGGGAACGGGGGCGGCCCGCTTTTTTGTATCGTCGTTTGCGACCACGATGCGTTGTGCCGGTACTGCCGGGTTCGCGCGTTTCCCGGTCACGACCTTTGCGCCTTTACACCGGCCGTCTTTGCCGTGGTTCTGCACCTCATAAAGGTCCACCGGTTCGCGTCCGACCAATTGGGTGGGTAGCTTAGCCAGGTCGTGAAGATCGCGGTAGCGCTGCGCCAAGGCTAGGCAGTGGTCGTTCTTCTCGGTGCGTAGGAGCTTCTGGAGCGGCCAGTCTTCATTGTCATTCGCAGCCTGGCCACTGTACCATTGAGAGGAATACCATGCCGCGCCGTTGCGGATCCACCGGCGCATCCACTCTTCCTGCTGCCCGGCCGGCGCAAGCGCCCACCAATGCGCTGGCGGCGGATCGCCCGACATGCGAACCGCGATGCCTCTGCTCGCAATCCGCGTACGCCGCGGACTCCATTCACCTTTATCCAGAATTGCGGGCAGCGTGTCGCGCCGGTCGAAAACCGGTGTATCTATCTCCAAGGCCGTCACCTCGTTTTAAGAAAAATGGAATGTGGGGGACACCGCTCTCGGCGGCGACATTCACACCCTAGTGCATTTTTACAATTTTGTCAAGATAGTACTTGCATTTATGTCACGATTGGTGTAAGGGCCGCGCCCCGTTTGATTTCGAGAAATCAAAACATCCGAAAAAGTTTCTGCGTGAGTGGCAGGCGGGTGCGCCTGGTCGGTCGATCGCCAAGGAAGTAGATGCCGGGGCCCCATGCCAATTGGCCTTGCCATGGCACCAAACTCCAATTTCGAATTTTGTGGACGGGAAAAATTGCTTAGGACGCCGGTACGAGGCTGGGCGCGCTGGAGGATGTTGGGTGCCCCTGGCTTGCGAGGAGTTTGGAATGGCAGTGCCACTGAGTTATCGCCGCGAAAAGCCCCCCCCCCAAATACTTGTTTAACTATCTTTTCGAACCACCTTACCGGTTAAAAAAATTCTCTTTCCTTTGTCAGTTAAATCAAGAAATTCTGCGGGCACCCCTTCGGTAGTTCTGCTCGTCCTGGCCGAGATTAGATCCGACATAAGAAATTGAACCTTAATTGTCGCTAGGTCCAATTGATTAATTGCGCTGGGGGTTGCTAGACCTTTTTCATTAGCCGCGAGTTTCAATGCCTCATTTATCACTCTCTCTGTTCTGGAAACGGTCATCAGTCCGGCTAGAGGAATAAATATTTGACGCCATGTAAATGTTTCCTTGGTGGTGCGGTATGTTGATCGCCCGCGAGCTGATACTCTGTACGTATATCGCACCTCCACTTCGTCATCTAAATCTGCGAGATTCTCAAGCTTCTCTAGTGGAGCGGCTTTTGCTCGCTCTAATTCGGAGCGCAATTTTGCATTCTCCTGATGCACAGAATTTACTTGCTCAAGAGTCTCTCTATCTGCGGCTGTGTCGCCACGAATCCAGCCGACTTGCGGATATGCAGTAAACGCGTGCAGAAGTGACTTTAACACTGCCAGTTGCAAGTCTTGCCGGTTGGTCCATTCCCGAACGAGTCTTCCCTTCATCACCTTCCCACGGAATGCGTTCAGGGCAGCGGCAAGTTCGGGCTTTACGTCACTATTCTGCACAGAGATTGCGCCCGGCTCGGCATGAACAAACGCGATCACGAACCTTCCGGTTTCCACTGCATAATCATATTCGCGCTCGGTGAAACTAATTCCTTCCGCGTCGAGGGAGCCATAACGACCTCCAATGATGAGAAGATAATAGTCGCACTCGTCGATCACCTTCTTGATGTATGCAAGCTGCTCCACGTCGGCAGCAGGAAAGAGCTCCATGCCGGCTGGAATGTGATTAAGGTCGAGAATGTTGCGGATAGTGTCCTGACGCTCGTCGATTAGGTCACGGAACGTCGAGGAGACAAAAACCTGATATTTCTTCGCGGCCATATCCAACCCAGCATTGTGTGTGCGAGGATGTAAGCGGGAATTGGATATTGCCGCAAGAGGCCGAAATGAACACCGAAACATTCACGGCAAAGATCCGCGAACTGCTTGCCTCAGCCAAAGGGGATACCCTGACGCTGAATGCCGGTGACATTCATCGCGACATTGGTGGCTATCCTGGCTACAATCATCGCATGCCCCAATGTTGCAAGGTGATGTACGCGGAGATGAGAGAGGGGGACCGCGTCGTCTCCGCTCCTCCAAAGGGCTTGGGTGCGTCGTTGACGATCGAATATCGGTTGCCGCGGTAGCGGTGGGGCGAGGATCGTACGCTACGCGGCCGCCCTTTCGCCTGTCATAATCCCAGCAGCCCGCGCTGACGCAATCCGCTCCTTCAGGCCGGGCACAGCATTCAAAGTAGCGGGCCTATAGCTGACCGCCCCCGCCTCGCTCACATCCATTTTTGCTTTCACGCCGATGAGTTCGTCGACGTCATCAACGGTGCGTCCTGCAAGCGCAATGACGTTTGCTTGCCCACCTCGTTGCACGGCAGCGTCTGTGTGCTCCACATAGAACGAATGGTCGACTCCTGACATCACGATGCTGCCCGTATCGACATCCAAGGACAGCGCTATGCGAGTGTTTGCGCCCTCGACTATTCGTCGCGCTGAAACAACCGTGACGTTGTGGCGACCGGAAGGCATAAATGCAGTGATTTCACCGAGCCATTCGACATCAGGCGCAGCGTGGCTATCTTGGCAGTCTGAGGGGTTAGCGGGCTTTACACTGGCCTTCGCCTTGGCAATGGCTGCCTCCTTCGGGTCGCTGTAGACCTCCGGAAGATCTTCATCGAACCGCTCGCCGGAAAGCCAATTCGCGGGCGAAGGCATCCACTTTTTGTCGACTGGGTGTTTCTCATAGTGCGCTGCCCATGCGCCAGCCGCCGCAATAATACGTTCTGCGGTAGGCAAGTCTGGGCCTAGATTACTCCAGGCTGACCGCGCTTTCGGTTTCTGATATTTTCGCGGGAATGCGTTCCAGAATCTCTCGAACGGGTCCCGCGACCCGGCCGCGGTGGCCGCTAGGCCATCCGCAGGCAGGGGGTCGGGGGTATCTACATTCCTACTTACCTGTAAGCCCGGCTTGTCAGCCGGTTTCGGTAAGTAGGTTTCGGTATCGCCAGCAATACCGCTAGCGCTCTTAGAGGTATCGTGGGCAATACCGCATGAGGTATCGCCAGCAATACCGCTAGTAGAGGTATCGCCAGCAATACCGCTAGCGAAAAAACCGAAATTGAGGGCGTATTCCGTAGGGCGAGTGCCAACCCCTTCGCGGATCACTGAGAAGGCTCCGCGGTCGATGAGGCGACGAACCGAAGCGATGATGTTGGGACGAGTGGCCTTGGTGCGATCGGCGAGATACCGAAGGCTGGCGCGCGCGTTTCCGAACTTCCTGAAATATCGCTCGATGATCACCGCGGCGACCTTGTGGTCGAGTCGAGTCGCCCATTCCGTATGGATGATAGCCAATAGCAGGTGATGCTGAGCGAGGAGGCCGTCGGTCTTATCGGTCATTTGCCGCCTCCAGCGCCTCAACGGCAAGGGCGGTCAACCGCTCCGCCATCGGCGTAGAGAAGGTAGCGGTCCGCCTCGTTCCCGCTTGCGGAGCATACAGGCGGTAGGCGCCGTCCGGCTGGCGGACAAGTCGGAGCGCATAAAGGCGGATGTGTTCGTTAAGTTCTACGTCGACGAACGCGACAGCATCGCGCGCCTTCGCGTCGCGGAGAGGGTGGCAATACAATACTCGCATATCAGTTCTCCTGTTAGAGCGCACGCGTGCGCGCCCGCCGACGGTGTCGGCAGGGTCTGGTGGTGGTGAGGTGGTGAGATTTAAAAGTCGAGCGAACTTAGAACCAACGGCCGGCTGAAGTGCCCTCCCCTAACTACGGGGTCGGCGGTTCGTATCTACGGCAATGAACGGCAACGAATGGGCGTGAACGAACATGGATTTCGTTGCCGTACGGCCGCACGAAACGCCTGATAATTAGGCATTCTGCGCCAAACGTTGTTGTTCGGGACGTGGGGGTCGAGTGTTCGAATCACTCCACTCCGACCAGCTTGAAACCCTCAGTCTTCAGGGCTTTGACACTTTCCCGAACTTTCATCACATGATGTCTTCTTGAACGACCCGACACCACCGGGATCGTCTTACGCTTGCTTGCCACCGGTTTACCCGCTCACTCGTCCCCCATTGGCCGGATCGAATAGGGGATCGTGCGGCGCATATTGTGCTCTATCACCAGATGGCCCTTGATGGGCGGCACGGCGCGGCTGGCGCATTGGGTGCGCTCGCAGATGCGGCAGGAGATGCCGATCGGGTCATAGGCGCCCGCATTCGTGAGATCCATGTCGTCGGCATAGACGAAGTTTTCGGCGTAGGAGATCTCGCAGCCCAGTGCCAGCGCATAGTGCTGCTGCGGCTGGCGAAAGCCGCGTCCGCCGCGCGAGACCTGCATGGAGAGACAGAGATAGCGCGCGCCGTCGGGCGTCTCGGCGAGCTGGCGGGCGATGCGGCCGGGGCTCTCGAAGGCCTGGTGGGCATTCCACAGCGGACAGGCCGCGCCGAAGCGGGCGAATTGCAGGCGGGTCGCGCTGTGGCGCTTGGTGATGTTGCCGGCCCGGTCGATGCGGGCGAAGAAGATCGGCACGCCCTTCTGGCCAGGCCGCTGCAACGTCGACAGCCGGTGACAGACCTGTTCGAGGCTCGCGCCGAAACGGGCGGAGAGCAGGTCGAGATCGTGCCGCACCTCGCGTGCCGCCTCCATGAACTTGCGATACGGCAGGAGCAGCGCCCCGGCAAAATAATTGTGCAGGCCGATGCGGCAGATTTCGTAGGCTTCGGCCGTGCGGAAACCCGCACCGCCCGCCACCCGGTCGACGATGGTTTGGGCATGGAGTTGCGCGATCTGCAGCGCGATCTGGAAATGGCGGGTCGGTGCGGGCAGGTAGGAATTCAGCGTGAGCAGCCGCGCCGTGGGATCATAGGCGCGTACGAGATCGTCGTTCTGCGCCGCGCGCGCGATCCGCACGCCATACTGCCGTTCGAGATAGAGGGAAAGTACCGGCCCCGGATCGGCGTCGCCGATGCCGATCTCCGCCGCCAGCCGCTCGGCCATTAGGTCCAGATCGCCGATATAGTTGTCGACGAAATGGAAGAAGTCGCGCACCTCCTCATAGGGCGTCGCCTCGACGGCGGCGGGGCTGCGGCCCAGCGTGTCGTTGATGCTGGCGAGCTGCTCGGACGTATGGCGATAGGCGCGGTGGGCGGCGATCAGCGCGTGGGCAAAGCCCGGCGCGTTCTGGGTGACGAGCTTCAGCTCCTGCAGGCTCGGCGAATAGCCGTCGAAAAGCGTGTCCGTCAGCGTCTCCGACAGCGCCGAAACCAGTCGGTCGCCTTCGCCGCCAGAGAGTTCGGCCAGATCGATACGGAATTTCTCGGCGAGTGCCACGAGCACGCCGGCCGAAACCGGGCGCTGGTTGTTCTCGATCTGGTTGAGATAGGAGACGGAAATGCCGAGGCGCTCGGCGAATTGCGCCTGCGTGGCGCGGTTGGCCTGGCGCAGGTCGCGCACCCGCCGGCCGATATAGAGCTTGCTTGCCGCCATGTTTGCAACTTTGCAAATTTGATTTGCAAAATGTGTAACGCTTGCATGTGCACCCGATCAAGTGTTCATTTCTGCCGCCATTGGGCCTAAAGCATGATCGACCGGGCATTTTCACGCCCCCTGTTGAACCGGATATGGACGAAGCGATGCACGCAATTCTCGACCAACTCGAAGCCCGCCGGGAGGCGGCCCGGATCGGCGGCGGCCAGCGCCGCATCGACGCCCAGCACGCCAAGGGCAAGCTGACGGCGCGCGAGCGCCTCGACGTGCTGCTCGACGAGGGCTCCTTCGAGGAATACGACATGTACGTCACCCACCGGGCGACGGAATTCGGCATGGCGGAACAGAAAGTCGCCGGCGACGGCGTCGTGACCGGCTGGGGCACGATCAACGGCCGGCAGGTCTATGTGTTCAGCCAGGACTTCACCGTGCTCGGCGGCTCGCTCTCCGAGACCCATGCCAGGAAGATCTGCAAGATCATGGACATGGCGGTGAGGAACGGTGCGCCGGTCATCGGCCTCAACGACTCGGGCGGCGCGCGCATCCAGGAGGGCGTGGATTCGCTCGCCGGTTATGCCGAGGTCTTCAAGCGCAATGCCGAGGCCTCCGGCGTCGTGCCGCAGATCTCCGTGATCATGGGCCCCTGCGCGGGCGGCGCGGTCTATTCGCCCGCCATGACCGACTTCATCTTCATGGTGCGCGATAGTTCCTACATGTTCGTCACCGGGCCCGACGTGGTGAAGACCGTGACCAACGAGATCGTCACGGCGGAAGAACTGGGCGGTGCGCGCACCCACACGCAAAAATCCTCCGTCGCCGACGGCGCCTATGAAAACGACATCGAGGCGCTGGAGCAGGTGCGCGCGCTGTTCGATTTCCTGCCGCTCAACAATCGCCAGAAGCCGCCGCTCCGGCCGTTCCACGACGACCCGGCGCGGCTGGAGGAACGGCTCGACACGCTGATACCCGACAGTTCCACCAAGCCCTACGACATGAAGGAACTGATCACGGCCATTGCCGACGAGGGCGATTTCTTCGAAATCCAGGAGGCCTTCGCGAAGAACATCGTCATCGGTTTCGTGCGCATCGAGGGCGAGACAGTGGGCGTCGTCGCCAACCAGCCGATGGTGCTGGCCGGGTGCCTCGACATCGACAGCTCGCGCAAGGCCGCCCGGTTCGTGCGGTTCTGCGATGCCTTCTCCATTCCGATCCTGACGCTGGTCGACGTGCCGGGCTTCCTGCCGGGCACGAGCCAAGAATATGGCGGCGTCATCAAGCACGGCGCAAAACTGCTCTTTGCCTATAGCCAGGCTACCGTGCCGATGGTGACATTGATCACCCGCAAGGCCTATGGCGGGGCCTATGACGTCATGGCCTCCAAACATATCGGCGCGGACGTGAACTATGCCTGGCCGACCGCCGAAATCGCCGTGATGGGCGCCAAGGGCGCGACGGAAATTCTCTATCGCTCGGAGTTGGGCGACCCGGAAAAGATCGCCGCGCGCACCAGGGAATATGAGGAGCGCTTCGCCAACCCCTTCGTCGCCGCCGAGCGCGGCTTCATCGACGAGGTGATCATGCCGCATTCCTCGCGCCGCCGCATCGCCCGCGCCTTCGCTTCGCTGCGCGGCAAGCAGGTGGAAACGCGCTGGAAGAAGCACGACACGATCCCGCTCTGAGCGACGCGACAAAGGCCTTAAAGAATGTTCAAGAAGATCCTCATCGCCAATCGCGGCGAAATCGCCTGCCGGGTCATCAAAACCGCCAAGAAGCTCGGCATCGCCACCGTCGCCGTCTATTCCGATGCCGACCGCGGGGCGCTGCATGTCGAAATGGCCGACGAGGCCGTGCATATCGGCCCGGCGCCCTCGGCGCAGTCCTATATCGTCATCGACAGGATCATCGAGGCGATCCGCAAGACAGGGGCGGATGCCGTGCATCCCGGCTATGGTTTCCTCTCGGAAAACGCCGCCTTCGCCAAGGCGCTGGAAAAGGAAGGCGTCGCCTTCATCGGCCCGCCGGTCGGCGCCATCAAGGCGATGGGTGACAAGATCACCTCCAAGAAGCTCGCGGCCGAGGCCGGCGTCTCCACCGTGCCCGGCCATATGGGCCTGATCGAGGATGCCGACGAGGCGGTGACGATCGCCGCCCAGATCGGCTATCCCGTGATGATCAAGGCGTCGGCCGGCGGCGGCGGCAAGGGCATGCGCATCGCCTGGAACGATGCCGAGGCGCGCGAGGGGTTCCAGGCGTCGAAGAACGAGGCGAAGAGTTCGTTCGGCGACGACCGCATCTTCATCGAAAAGTTCGTCACGCAGCCGCGCCATATCGAAATCCAGGTGCTGGGCGACAAACACGGCACCACGCTCTATCTCGGCGAGCGGGAATGCTCGATCCAGCGGCGCAACCAGAAGGTCGTCGAGGAGGCGCCCTCCCCCTTCCTCGACCCCGCGACGCGCAGGGCCATGGGCGAGCAGGCCGTCGCGCTCTCCAAAGCCGTCGGCTACCATTCCGCCGGCACGGTGGAATTCATCGTGGATGGGGACAGGAATTTCTACTTCCTCGAAATGAACACCCGCCTGCAGGTGGAGCATCCGGTGACGGAGCTGATCACCGGCATCGACCTCGTGGAGCAGATGATCCGCGTCGCCGCCGGCGAGCGCCTGTCTTTCCGGCAGGACGACGTGACGCTGAACGGCTGGGCGATCGAAAGCCGGCTCTATGCGGAAGACCCCTACCGCAACTTCCTGCCCTCGATCGGCCGCCTCACCCGCTACCGCCCGCCGGCCGAAGGCGCACAGGCGGACGGCACCATCGTACGCAACGATACCGGCGTCTTCGAGGGCGGCGAAATCTCGATGTATTACGACCCGATGGTCGCCAAACTCTGCACCTGGGCGCCGACGCGGCTCGCCGCCATCGACGCCATGGCGACGGCGCTCGACGATTTCGAGGTCGAAGGCATCGGCCATAACCTGCCCTTCCTCTCCGCCGTGATGGGCCATGAACGCTTTCGCGCCGGACGGCTGACCACCGCCTTCATCGCCGAGGAGTTTCCGGACGGTTTTCACGGCGTCGCGCCGGATGCCGCGTCGGCTTTTAAGCTTGCCGCCTTCGCCGCTTTCGTGCAGCAGGCCGTGCAGGAGCGCGCCGCGCAGATTTCCGGCACCATCGGCAATCACCGCCGCGTCGTCGGCAAGCAATGGGTCGCCAGCCTAGCCGATAGCGAGCATGCGCTGACGCTGGAAAACCGGAACGGCGGCGTTTCCATCCAGTTCGAGACCGGCGAGACGCATACTGTCGAAAGCGACTGGACGCCCGGCCGCCGCCATGCCGTCTTCACCATCGATGGCGAGCGGCTGGGCGTGAAGGTGGACCTCGTGGGCCCGGCGATCCGCCTGCGCTGGCATGGCATGGATGTGAAGGTGCATGTGCGTGCGCCGCGTGTCGCGGCCCTTGCCCGCCTGATGCCGAAGAAGGCGCCGCCCGATACGTCCAAGCTGCTGCTCTGCCCGATGCCCGGCGTCGTCACCGCGCTTCTCGTTGCCGAAGGCGATGTCGTCGAGGCGGGTCAGGCGCTTGCCACGATCGAGGCGATGAAGATGGAAAACATGATGCGGGCGGAGCGCCGCGGCACCGTGAAGCGCCTCGCCGTCACGGTCGGGCAGAGCCTTGCGGTGGATGAAACGATCCTGGAGTTCGAATAATGGCCGACAAGACGCTGAAGGACTGGGAGGCGCTAGCCGAAAAGGAACTGCGCGCCGCGCCGGAAACGCTGACCTGGCAGACGCCCGAGGGCATCGCCGTCAAGCCCGTCTATACCGCCGACGATCTCGCCGGCATCGACCATCTCGGCTCGCTGCCGGGCTTTGCCCCCTTCGTGCGCGGCCCGCGCGCCACCATGTATGCCGGCCGTCCCTGGACGATCCGGCAATATGCCGGCTTCTCGACCGCCGAGGCCTCCAACGCCTTCTACCGCAAGGCGCTCGCCGCCGGCCAGCAGGGGGTCTCCGTCGCCTTCGACCTCGCCACCCATCGCGGCTACGACAGCGACCATCCGCGCGTCGTCGGCGATGTCGGCAAGGCGGGGGTGGCCATCGACAGCGTCGAGGACATGAAGATCCTCTTCTCCAACATTCCGCTGGAGAAGGTCTCCGTCTCCATGACGATGAACGGCGCGGTCATCCCGATCCTGGCCAATTTCATCGTCGCCGGCGAAGAGCAAGGTGTCGCGCGCGAAAACCTGTCCGGGACCATCCAAAACGACATCCTCAAGGAGTTCATGGTCCGCAACACCTATATCTACCCGCCGCAGCCCTCGATGCGGATCATCGCCGATATCATCGACTACACGGCGCGCGAGATGCCGAAATTCAACTCTATCTCGATCTCCGGCTATCACATGCAGGAGGCCGGCGCGACGCTGGTGCAGGAGCTTGCCTTCACCATCGCCGACGGGCGCGAATATGTCCGCGCCGCCATCGCCAAGGGCTTGAATGTCGACGATTTCGCCGGCCGCCTCTCCTTCTTCTTCGCCATCGGCATGAATTTCTTCATGGAGGCGGCGAAGCTCCGCGCCGCGCGCCTGCTCTGGGACCGCGTGATGGACGAGTTCCAGCCGAAGAAGGCCTCGTCGCGCATGCTGCGCACCCACTGTCAGACCTCCGGCGTCTCGCTGCAGGAACAGGATCCCTACAACAACATCGTGCGCACCGCCTTCGAGGCGATGTCGGCCGCGCTTGGCGGCACGCAGTCGCTGCACACCAATTCCTTCGACGAGGCGATTGCGCTGCCGACGGAATTTTCCGCCCGCATCGCCCGCAACACGCAGCTGATCCTGCAGCACGAGACGGGCGTGACCAAGGTCGTCGATCCGCTGGCCGGCTCCTACTATGTCGAAAGCCTCACCAGCGAACTGGCCGAGAAGGCCTGGGCGCTGATTACGGAGGTCGAGGCGATGGGCGGCATGACGAAGGCCGTGATCGAGGGGCTGCCGAAGCGCCTGATCGAAGAGGCAGCGACCCGCCGGCAGGCCGCCGTCGACCGCGGCGATGAGGTGATCGTCGGCGTCAACAAGTACCGGCTCGAGGACGAGCAGCCGATCGATATTCTCGAAATCGACAACAGCGCCGTGCGCGCATCCCAGATCAAGCGGCTGGAGGACATCCGCCGCCGCCGTGACGGCCAGGCGGTCGAGGCGGCGCTCGAAGCGCTGGAAACCGTCGCGAAGACCGGCGAAGGCAACCTGCTCGAAGCCGCCGTCGCGGCCGCACGGGCGCGCGCCACCGTGGGCGAGATTTCCGACGCCATGCGCCGCGCCTTCGGCGACCATGCGGCCATGCCCGAAGTCGTCGGCGATATCTACGGTCCCGCCTATGGCGACGATCCGGAATTCAGAACGCTCACCGGCCGCATCGCCGCGCACAAGGCGCGGCCGAAGATCATGGTAGCGAAACTCGGCCAGGACGGCCATGACCGCGGCGCGAAAGTGATCGCCTCGGCCTTCGGCGATCTCGGCTTCGAGGTGCTGATGGGGCCGCTCTTCCAGACGCCGGACGAGGCGGCGGAGCTTGCCGTCGCCGAGAAGGTGCAGGTCGTCGGCATGTCCTCGCTCGCCGCCGGCCACAAGACGCTGGCGCCGGCGCTGGTCGCATCGCTGCGCGAGCGCGGGGCGAAGAACGTCGTCGTGGTCGTCGGCGGCGTCATTCCGCGGCAGGACTACGATTTCCTCATCGAAAACGGCGTGGCCGCCGTCTTCGGCCCCGGCACCAATGTGCTCGATGCCGCCAATGCCGTGCTCGACCTCGTCGAAGGCCGGATCCGCAACCAGTAGGAGAAGCCCATGCTCGGAGCCCTCAACCACGTCGCCATCGCCGTGCCGGATCTCGCTGCCGCCGCGGACCGTTATGCCACGCTCGGCGCAAAGGTGTCCGCCCCGCAGGACCTGCCCGAGCACGGCGTCACCGTGGTCTTCGTTGAACTCCCCAACACGAAGATCGAACTGCTCCACCCGCTCGGTGAGGCCTCGCCGATTGCCGCGTTCCTCGAGAAAAACCCGGCCGGCGGCATCCACCATCTCTGCTTCGAGGTGCCCGACATCGCCGCCGCCGCCGATACGGTGCGCGCGACGGGCGCTCGCATCCTCGGTGACGGCACACCGAAGATCGGCGCCCACGGCAAGCCGGTGCTTTTTGCCCATCCCAAGGATTTTCACGGGGCACTGGTGGAATTCGAACAGGCGTAACGGGTGGTCCTTTCGCCATACTGTTGCAAATCCGCAAGGTTTCCAGCGCTTCGACGGGGACAATCACAAAGTTTACGGCAAGCGATTCCCCTTTTGCATCGGCTGCGCTATGGCGAATCGAGGCTCGTTTTCGAGTCGCCCCAACACGGCCGCACCGAAGTCCAAGGAACTGGCACTATGAACTCCCGCATTGCAATTCTGGCAGGCGTCGCGCTTGCCCTCGCCGGATGCACCACCGCCACCGTCGCGTCCAATCCGCTGCAGGCCCGCTGGAACGGCAAGGCCGCCGGCACCTTCTTCGCGGCCTATGGCCCGCCGCAGTCCGACGCCGCGGGTTCGGGCGGCGCGACGATCTACAAATGGCGCGGCGGTTTTGCCAAGGGCAAGTCCTGCACGGTCGAGCTGACCGTCGGCGAGAACTACAAGATCAACAATATCCGCGCCGTCGCCGATCGTCCCGATCCGAAGGGCGGCCCGTCGCACTGCGAGAAGTTCCTCGACGCCGCCAAGTAACGCGCGCATCGAACGATCCTTCTCAAGGCCGTGCGGAGACGCGCGGCCTTTTCATTTGGAGGAAAGAATGCAGGAAGACCGTCTCTATCACGACCCCGATCTCGCCGATTTCTACGATCTCGAAAACGGCTGGTCGCGCTCGCCCGATTTCGCGTTTTGCCTGTCGCTCGCTAAAAATGCCGCAAGCGTGCTCGACCTCGGCTGCGGCACGGGCGAGCTTGCCGTGGCGCTGGCGGAGGGCCGCACGGTCGTCGGCGTCGATCCGGCCGCGCCCATGCTGGCGATCGCGCGGGCAAAACCCGGCACCGCGGAATTCATCGAGGGCGATGCGCGCACGCTGCGGCTCGGCCGCCGCTTCGATCTCGTGCTGCTGACCGGCCATGCCTTCCAGGTCTTCCTGACGCCGGAGGACCGCCGCGCGGCGCTCGCCACCATCGCCGCCCACCTCGCCCCCGGCGGCCGCTTCATCTTCGACAGCCGCAATCCCGCCTGCCGCGAGTGGGAGGAATGGGGACCGGAGGAATCATTGCGCGTCGTCGAGCATCCCCGCTTCGGCCCCGTCTCCGCCTGGAACGATGTCAGCGAGGACCCCGCGACCGGCATCGTGACCTATGGCACCCATTATGAAATCCAGGCGACGGGCAAGCGCCTCTCGGCCGCATCGCGCATCGCGTTTCCGGAAAAGGCCGAGCTGGAGGCGTTGATCGCCGCGGCCGGCCTGCGGGTGGATCGCTGGCTGGGAGACTGGGAGGGTAACGATTGGCGCGCGGGGGCGAAGGAGCTGATCCCGCTCGGCGGCCTGGCTTAGAAACAGGTGCGCCGCGCGCCGTCAGCGGCTCTGCAGAAGATGCGCCCACAGCATCATCAGGGGCCGGGCCGTGGAGCGCACGGCAAAATGGCTTCCCGCCGGATAGTGCAGCGCCGTGCCCAGACGGCGGCGGCTCCAGTCGCCGCCTTCGAGCGTGAATTCGCCATCCGTCAGCGGAAGCACGACCGACGGGTAAGGCTGGATGAAATCCGGAAAGCGCGTATAGGGCGCAAGCAGGGTCAGGCCGATGCGAACGTCGCTGCGCTGTTCCAGGCCGTGTTCGCCGATCAGCACCGCATGCGCATGGTCGCGCTCGAAATTCACGCTGGCATAGAGTCCGCCCGGCCCCTGGTGCCAGACCATGGCATCGCGCAGGTCGCCGAGCGCCTCGGAGAGCCCCCGCCCCTGCGCGCCCTGTTTGGAGAGAAGGCGCAGGGCCGTGTCGAAGCTCGCCGGGCGGGCGCCCTTGATCGCGGGATCGCCGGCTGCCGTCACATGGGCGCCCGGCTTCTGCAGCTTGTGGATCACCTTGCAGCCGGTGAAATTCGCCATCAGCGGCGAGGCCGGCGATACGACCACATTGCCCATCGTATCGATGACATGCTGCAACGCCCTGGGCCGCCCGCCCCAGGAACGGCTTGCCCCGCGCGCGACCACCGCCGGCACCGCCAGGAACGGATCCCTGCTCTCCTGTTTGCGCCGGTTCGATGAGGTCATGCGTTTCATCCGACATGTCAAAAGCGACGGGGTGATCACCGGCCTTGGACGAGGCCGCAATGGTCAACCGGAATGAAGGAGAATTCGCCGGAGATCAATGCGATTCGATGACTTTTGCAGCCTTAGTGACGGTCATTTGTGGTGACATCCATCAAACCGCAAGGCGCGGGCAAAGCTGAGCGAAACCGATTCTGTCTCTGGAAACGAGCAGCGTGGCTGGGGCGCCAGGATTCGAACCTGGGAATGCCGGTACCAAAAACCGGTGCCTTACCGCTTGGCGACGCCCCAACACGGCGGGTGCCTGATTAGCAAAGGGCGCGGGGGTGGACAATGGTTAAGTTCTCTCTTGCGCGATTAATTCTCGCCCTCGCCGATTTAAGGATGAGGCCGCTTGGTGCTTGGCAGGCGGGTTGGCGCCGGATAGGGTCGTGCGATGACTGTCCTGGGCAGCCCCGGCCTATTTGACGGGCCTGTGCGCCGCCCTTCTCACGAGGAGCCATGATGTCCCAGTTTCGCGCCCGTCCGCCGGCCGTGCCCACCGTTCTTCTCGACGATGCCGTCGTGCGCGTCACGCGCTGGGATTTCGAGCCGGGTGCCGATACAGGCCATCACGTGCACGGGCTCGGCTACGTCGTGGTGCCGATGACGGATTGCGACTTCCTGATCGAGGAGGAGACGGGCGAGCGGCGCGTGCATACGAAGACCGGCGCGGTCTACAGGCGCGAGGCGGGCGTGGCGCACAATGTCGTCAATGGCGGCGACAAGCCGATGAGCTTCATCGAAATCGAATACAAGTGACTATCGTGTCCAATACACCGCAAGACGACGCGCCGCGCTTCGACCTCGCGTTCAAGCCGGCCTATGGCGAGGCGGTTCCCGTCGCGCCGGGCGTGCAGCGCCTCACCGTCAACAATCCGAGCCCCTTCACCTTCCACGGCACGAACAGCTATATCGTCGGCGACAAGTCCGTCGCCGTCATCGACCCCGGCCCGGAGGACGAGGCGCATTTCGCCGCGCTGATGCGGGCGCTTGCCGGCCGCGAGGTGACGCATATCGCCGTCAGCCACACCCACCGCGACCATTCTCCGCTTGCCCGCCGACTAAAGGCGGAGACGGGGGCGATCGTCGTCGCCGAGGGGCCGCACCGGGCGGCGCGGCCGCTGCATGAGGGCGAGCGCAACCCCTTTGCCGAGAGTTCCGACATCGATTTCGTGCCCGACATCGCGCTTGGTCATGGCGCGCGCGTGGAGGGCGACGGTTGGGCGCTGACGGCACTGCTCACGCCCGGCCACACGGCCAACCATGCGGCTTTCGCGCTCGACGGCCCCGACGGCATCGTGTTTTCCGCCGATCACGTCATGGCCTGGGCGACGACCATCGTCGCGCCGCCCGACGGCGCCATGGCGGACTATATGGCCTCGCTGGAACGCCTGCTGGAACGCGACGACCGCCTCTACTTTCCCGGCCATGGCGGCCCCGTGCGGGAGCCCGCCTCGTTCCTGCGCGGCTTGCGCACCCATCGGCGCATGCGCGAACGGGCGGTGCGCGAGCGCATCCGGGCGGGCGACCGGCTGATCGCCGATATGGTGAAGGTCATCTACCGCGAGACCGATCCGCGACTGCATGGCGCGGCCGCACTTTCGGTGCTGGCGCATCTGGAGGATCTTGTCGCCCGCGGCGAGGTGACGACCGAAGGACCGCCTTCTCTCAACGGGCTCTATTTCCCCGCGCCGGGCACTTAATCGCCAGCGATGCCGAGCAGTTCGGCGTCGAGCGCCTTCAGATAGCCCTCGACCAGGTCGGCGCCGATGCCGAGATCGTGCGGCCCGTAACGCGAGGCGGCGCGCATGTCGACCAGCGTCGTCTCGGCCTCCTCGCGCAGGCGGATCACCACATCGAAGCGGAAGCCGAAGATCGGCGAGCGCCATTCTCCCTGCAGCAGCACGTCGCCGGGGCCGCCAATATGCGGCAGGCTGGGCGTCGCCTCCGGGCGGGCTTCGGGGATCGGCACGTCGCCAAGCGCCTCCTGGCTTTTTGCCACCTTGCTCGGATCGATGACGAGGTCTTCGAGATCTGCCTGGATATTGTCGAGACCGGCTTCGCTGGTGATGGTGATGCCATAGGCGGTCGCGACCTTGCGCGTCCCCTGATAAACGCGGTCGAGCGCGCCTTCGTAGCGCCTGCCGGACAAAGCGGGATAGGCTTCGAGCTGCACTTCACGGTCGCGCGCCGTCACCAGGCCGACGCGCGGCAGCCAATCCTGCTGGGCGGCAGGTTGCGACAGCCAGGGCGGCGGGGCGAGCGTGTCCGTCGTCACGTCATAGAGCGCCGGGCGATAGAAATAGGCATAGGCCGCTGCCCCCGAGACGCCGAGCGGCAGGAGCGAGAAGAGCAGCGCGGTCAAGGCTGCCTTGCCGCCACGCGCCCCGACCATCCAGAGCCGCGCGAGGCCGACGGCCGCCAGCAGCACGGCCAGTCCCGCCATGACGGCGGCAAAGCCGGCAAGCGCCAGGAAATGCGGCGTCGTCAGCGGGCCGAAGCGGTGCGACAGAACGACGGCGACGAACAGCATGCAGGAAAACAGCGCAAGCCGCCGCGCCCAATGCGCCGCTTGGGAAACGGGCCGTTCGTACTGGATCGTGATCGCCATGGCTTACCCGAATTGCTCGCGGCGTCGCTGCCGCTCCTTTCCCTAACGCAGGAAGACGAATTTTTCCATCGCGTCGTGCCCGGCTTTGTCGATGCGGCGGCTCTGCGAAAAACCTTGCGTGCCGTAAATTTGCCACGCTCGTTAACGACGGTTCATAAACGGGGGTAATTTCTAAAAGCACGGACGAACAAAACAGCGTTTCGCCCGTTTGCTGGACTTGGATTAGGAGCACGACGATGTTGCCGACGCAGACAGCCGCCGACACACCGCTCGCCATCACGGCTGGCGAACCCGCCCTCCCCCTGGAGCTTCTGGAACTCGAATTGTCGCTCGACGGGTTTTCCGGCGAGGAGGCCGGTTTTGCCGAGGCGGTTCGCACCGCCGCCACGCAGCTCGGCGGAGATTACCTTTTCGACCTTCCCGCCTCAGGCCTTGCGGAGGATTGCCTGCGCATCGCGGCGTTGCGCGTGCCGAAGGGCGACGCGGGCACTTTGAGTGTCGTCTTCGCCTTGCTCGATGCAGAAGGGTCGGCCATCCGCGTGGAAAATCCCGACGAGAAGACCGCGGACCTCAAGCGTTTTGCCGATGCCTTCGTCGATGTGCTGCAACGCATATGACGGCCGGCTTCCGGACAGCGCCGCCTGATCGCCGGCCCGGTGATCGCACAGGCGCTGTACACTGTCGGGCGACATGCGTTAGGTCTGTCGCATAACAGTTTCCGGAGTTTCCATGTCGACGTTTCTCATTCGTTTCGCTGCCCTTGCCGCGACCGCGCTTCTCCTCGCCGGCTGCCAGACGGCAGCGGAAATGCGCGCCAATGATGAAAACAAATGCCGCGCCTATGGCTTCCGCCCCAACACCGATGCCTTTGCGGAATGCCTGCAACGCATCGATCTCGACCGTCGCGCCGAGTTCCGCGCTGCGCGCATGGATCCGTTCCTATGGAACCAGCCGAGCGTTATCTATGTTCACGGGCGGCGTCACTGATCTCGCGTCACATCAGCCCTTGCCGTTGAACGCCGCCTGCGCGGCCGCAAGCCGGGCGATCGGCACGCGGAACGGCGAACAGGACACGTAGTCCAGCCCCGCATCCTCGCAGAAATGGATCGAGGCCGGGTCGCCGCCATGTTCGCCGCAGATGCCGAGCTTCAGATCGCCCCGCGTGCGGCGGCCGCGCTCGGCGGCGATACGGATGAGTTCGCCGACACCGTCGAAATCGAGCTGCACGAACGGATCCTGCTCGACGATGCCCTTCTGGATATAGGTCGACAGGAAGGCCGAGGCGTCGTCGCGCGAAATGCCGAAGGTCGTCTGCGTCAGGTCGTTGGTGCCGAAGGAGAAGAATTCGGCCGATTCGGCGATGACATGGGCGCGCAGAGCGGCGCGTGGCAGCTCGATCATCGTGCCGGTGAGATAATTGATCGGCACGCCGCTTTCGGCGATGACGGCCTTGGCGACGGCCTCGATGCGCGCCTTCACATAATCCAGCTCCGCCTTGAGGCCGACGAGCGGCACCATGATCTCGGGCTCGACGGCGGCGCCCGTCGTCTTTGCCGCTTCCACGGCGGCCTCGAAGATGGCGCGGGCCTGCATTTCGGCGATCTCGGGATAGGAGATGGCCAGGCGGCAGCCGCGATGGCCGAGCATGGGGTTGAATTCGTGCAGCGTATCCACCCGGCGGCGCAACACGGCCTCGTCGATGGCGAGCGCCGTCGCGACTTCGGCGATTTCCTCGTCCGTCTTCGGCAGGAACTCGTGCAGCGGCGGGTCGAGCAGGCGGATGGTCACCGGCAGGCCGTGCATGATCTCGAACAGCTCGACGAAATCCGAGCGCTGCATGGGCAGGAGCTTGGCGAGCGACGCCCGGCGGCCGGCTTCGTCCTCGGCGAGGATCATTTCGCGCATCACATTGATGCGGCTGCCCTCGAAGAACATATGCTCGGTGCGGCAAAGGCCGATGCCCTCGGCGCCGAAGGAGCGCGCTGCGCGCGCGTCCGCCGGCGTTTCGGCATTGGTGCGCACCTTCATGCGGCGCGTGCGGTCGGCCCATTGCATGATGCGGCCGAAATCGCCCGACAATTCGGGCTGCAACATCGGGATCTCGCCCTTCAGCACCTGGCCGGAGGAACCGTCGATGGTGATGACGTCGCCCTTTCTCAGCGTCACACCCTGCGCCACCAGCAGCTCGTTGCGCAGGTCGACACGCAGCGTGCCGGCGCCGGAAACGCAGGGGGTGCCCATGCCGCGCGCCACGACCGCCGCATGGCTGGTCATGCCGCCGCGTGTCGTCAGGATGCCTTCGGCGGCATGCATGCCGTGAATGTCTTCCGGGCTCGTCTCAATGCGCACGAGAATGACCTTGCGGCCCTCCTCCTCAGCCTGCACCGCATCTTCCGAGGTGAAGACGATCGCCCCCGTCGCCGCGCCCGGCGAGGCCGGCAGGCCGGAGCCGATGACATCGCGGCGCGCGCGCGGATCGATGGTCGGGTGCAAGAGCTGGTCGAGCGAGGCGGGATCGATGCGGGAGACGGCCTCGCCCTCGCTGATGAGCCCGCCCTCGGCCATCTCGACGGCGATCTTCAGCGCGGCTTTGGCGGTGCGCTTGCCCGAGCGGGTCTGGAGCATCCAGAGCTTGCCGCGCTCGATGGTGAATTCCAAATCCTGCATGTCGCGGTAGTGCCGCTCCAGCCGGTCGCAGATGCCGCGGAATTCGGCAAAGGCCTCCGGCATCAGCTTTTCCAGCGAGGGGCGGTCGGAGCCCGAGGCGAGGCGTGCCTCCTCGGTGATGTTCTGCGGCGTGCGGATGCCGGCCACGACATCCTCACCCTGCGCATTGACGAGGAACTCGCCGTAGAGCTTGTTCTCGCCCGTCGAGGGGTTGCGCGTGAAGGCGACGCCGGTCGCGGAGGAATTGCCGAGATTGCCGAAGACCATGGCCTGGACATTGACGGCCGTGCCCCAGACGGCGGGGATATTGTGCAGCGTGCGATAGGTGACGGCGCGGGCGTTCATCCAGCTCGCGAAGACCGCGCCGATGGCGCCCCAGAGCTGGACTTCCGGATCCTGCGGAAACTCCTCATCGAGCTCCTCGCGGATGATCTCTTTATAGCGCGCGATGACATGCTGCCATTCGACGGCAGAGAGTTCGGTGTCCTGCTCGTGTCCGAGCCGGCCCTTCTCGTCTTCCAGGATTTCTTCGAAGACCTCGTGGTCGAGGCCCATGACGACATCGCCATACATCTGGATGAAGCGGCGGTAGCTGTCCCAGGCGAAGCGGGCGTCACCGGCATCGTGGCCGAGCGCCTCGACGGTGCGGTCGTTGAGGCCGAGGTTCAGCACCGTGTCCATCATGCCCGGCATGGAGGCGCGCGCGCCGGAACGGACCGACAGCAGCAGCGGCTTCGTCGTATCGCCGAAGGTGCGGCCGGTGATCGCCTCCATATGGCGCAGCCCGTCGCGGACCTGCTCCTTCAGCCCGGTCGGCAAGGTGCGGCCGTTGTCATAATAGTGATTGCAGGCGGCGGTGACGATGGTGAGGCCGGGGGGCACGGGAAGGCCGAGATTGCACATTTCCGCGAGGTTCGCACCCTTGCCGCCCAGCAGATTCTTGTCTGCAGCGCTGCCCTCGGCACGACCATCCCCAAAGGTATAGACCCACTTCTCCATCGACGCCTCCCCAAATGCGTTTTCGCAATCTACAGGAACTCCATCCCGTTGAAAACGCGGCACGATAGGAATTTTGCTGCACTGCGTCAAAATTGCGACGGCGATGCAATATTATGTGAAGGCGATATAGGTCGATGGCCAAAGGCCGCCGCCATCAATTCCCCTCAATGGAAAGCCCCTTCTCATCCACCCGGATCTCGACCCCATCGGGCTTCTTTTCCTGCTGATAGGCATAATAGGAAAACCCGGCCACCACGACGATGAGGGCGCCGATGACCATGTAAAGTGCGTCTCTGCTCACGATTGATCCCCAATTGCATGTCTCGCCTGCAGGAACGCGCAGGCGCTTATCAATGCACCGGGCGAGGTTTTGTTCCCGTCAGGAGGCCTCGCGCAGCTGCTCGGCCGTTTGCAAATCCACCGACACCAGTTGCGACACGCCCTGCTCGGCCATGGTGACGCCGAAGAGGCGGTTCATGCGGGCCATGGTGATGGGGTTGTGGGTGATGATGACGAAGCGGGTCTCGGTGGAGGCCGCCATCTCGTCCATCAGGTTGCAGTAGCGCTCGACATTGTGGTCGTCGAGCGGCGCGTCCACCTCGTCCAGCACGCAGATCGGCGCGGGATTGGTGAGGAAGACGGCGAAGATCAGCGCCATGGCAGTCAGCGCCTGCTCGCCGCCGGAAAGCAGTGTCATGGTCTGCGGCTTCTTGCCGGGCGGGCGGGCGAGGATTTCGAGGCCCGCATCGAGCGGGTCGTCGCTCTCGATCAGTTGAAGCTCCGCCGTGCCGCCGCCGAACAGGTGGGTGAACAGGCGCTGGAACTGCACATTGACCACGTCGAATGCGGCGAGCAGCCGTTCGCGGCCCTCGCGGTTGAGGCTCTGGATGGCCGAGCGCAGCTTGCGGATCGCCTCGATGATATCCTCGCGTTCGGCAACGAGCGCATCGAGCTTTTCCGTCAGTTCCTTCTGCTCCTCCTCGGCACGCAGGTTCACCGCGCCCAGCCGTTCGCGCTCGATCTTCAGCCGGTCGAGTTCGCGTTCACGTTCGCGCGGATCGGGCAGCGGCGCATCGGCGGGATGGCCGGTCAGCCGTAGTGCCTCGTGCGGCGCACAGGACAGGGCTTCGCGGATGCGGGCCTCGCCCTCGATACGGCGCTCGCGGGCGGAGACAAGGCGTTCTTCCGCGCGGCCCCTGATCTCGCGGGACTCAGCGAGCTGCGAAAGCGCGGTGGCGGCGATGCGGTCGGCCTCGCGCTGGCGATTTTCGGCTTCCTGCAAAGCATCGGCGGCCTCGCGGCGCGCGGTCTCGGCATTGGTCAGGCCGGTCAGGAGCTCGCGGCGCTTGTCCTCGATCTCGTCGGGGGCTTCGGCCAGCTCTTCCATTTCCTCGCGCGCTTCCGCCTCGCGGTCGCGCAGGGTTGCGATGTGGTTTTCGGCGCTTGCGGCGCGGGTCTTCCAGGTCTCACGCTCGGCGGCAATCGCCATCAGGCGGCGCTTGCGGTCGGCCATTTCGCGGGCGAAGCCGTCATGGGCGGCGCGGGCCTCGGCGAGCGTCGCGCGGTCGGTGGCGACATCCATCGCGTGGGTGCGCAGGCTAAGATCCAGATTGGCGAGATCGGGGGCGTCCTCCAGCGCGCCGCGCGCATCCTCGAGCGCGGTCGCGGCCTCATCCACCTGCGCCTCGATCTGCGCACGCGTTTCCGCAAGGACGGCGCGGCGACGGATTAGATCGCCGGCGGCACGCTCGGCGGCCTCCAGCGCCTCGCGGGCCTCGGCGAGCGTGCGGGCGGCGGCGCGCTGCGTTTCGCGGGCGGCCTGCTGGCGCTGTGTTTCCGCGCGGATCGTCTCCCCGGCGCGGGCTAGATCGGTTTCAGCGTCGGCGAGTGCTGCGCGGGCGTCTTCCAGTTCGGTTTCGAGTTCGGCGAGGCGGTTCTTCTGTTCGAGGCGCAGCGCCGCCGCACTGGGCGCATCGGCACCGGTGACATGGCCGTCCCAGCGGAAGACGGCGCCATCGCGGGTGACGAGACGCTGGCCGGGTTTCAGCTGCGGCAGCAGAGCCAAAGCTTCATCGACGCTGCTGGCGATGCCGATCTGCGCCAGCCGGCGATGTAGGAGTTTTGGCGCCCGGACGTGGGTGATCAGGGCGGTGACGCCGGATGGCAGCGCGGGATCGCCGGAGGCATCGCCGGAGAGACGCCAGTGCACCGGCGCGTCGCTGTCGGCGGGGGAATCGAGATCGTCGCCGAGCGCGGCGCCGAGGGCCGTCTCATAACCGCGATCGACATCGACATCCTCGACGACAGGCGCGAAGGAGCCGCCGGCGGCGCCGGCCTCCAGCATGCGCCGGATCGTGCGCGCCTCGGTCTCGATGCCGGCGAAGCGGGCGCGGCTGGTATCGACGGGGCCGCGCAGGGCGGATTCCGCAAAACGCGCCTCCTCCAGCGACTCTTCCACGGCAACCAGCATTTCGCCGGCCGCCTCCAGGGCCTCTTCGGCAAGCTGCACGGCGGCGCGGCGCTCTTCCGGATCGGGCAGCGCATTGATGCGCGCATCCATCTCGTCGAGGTCGCGCGCCTGCGCATCCAGTTGCTGGCCGAGGCGGAAATGGCGCTCCGAGAGATCGCGGATCGCCTTTTCCAGCTGGTTGCGCACGGCAGCGGCCTCCGCGCGTTCGGCGGTGACGGCGGCGAGCGCCGCTTCGCTGTCCGCAAGCTTTGCGGCGGCCTCGTCCATCGTCTCGCGGGCGGCTTCGGCGCGCTCGTCGGCCTCGGCGAGGATGTCGCCGATCTCCTCCTCCTCCACCGTCAGCCGGTCCAGCACGGCGGCATTGTCGGCCACCATGCGCTCTTCGCGCACGATATCCTCGGCAAGCTGCGCCAAACGGCGGCCGAGTTCATCGCGGCGGCGCAGCAGCCGGGCGGCGTCCTCCTCCAGCTGCGCGCGGGCGATCTGCAGGCGTTGCAGCACGGCGGCGAGCTTGGCCTCGTTTTCGCGCAGTTCCGGCAGTTTCAGGCTGGCGACGGCCTGCTCCTTGGCGGCGTGCGTCTGGGCATTCGCCCGCTCGGCGACGATGGAGGTGGCCTGGTTGAGCTGGCTTTCGGCCTCGCCCTCGGCCTCCTTGGCCTGCACCCAGCGGATATGCAGCAGCATCGCCTCGTGGCGGCGGATATCGGCCGAGAGCATCTTGAAGCGGCTCGCCTGGCGCGACTGACGCTTCAGGCTTTCGATCTGGCTTTCGAGCTGCGAGGTGACATCCTCCAGCCGCTCCAGATTGGTTTCGGCGGCGCGCAGGCGCAGCTCCGCCTCGTGGCGGCGCGAATGCAGCCCGGAAATGCCGGCCGCCTCTTCGAGCAGCTGGCGGCGCGCCTGGGGTTTTGCCTGGATGAGCTCGCCGATGCGGCCCTGCCCCACCATCGAGGGCGAGCGGGCGCCGGTGGAGGCGTCGGCGAAGAGCAGCTGCACATCCTTTGCGCGCGCCTCCTTGCCGTTGATGCGGTAGACCGAGCCGTTTTCGCGCCCGATGCGACGCGTGACCTGGATTTCGTCCTGATCGTTGAAGGCCGCGGGCGCAGTGCGGTCGGAATTGTCGAGATAGAGGCCGACCTCGGCGGTGTTGCGGGCGGGGCGGTTGCCGGAGCCGGAGAAGATGACGTCGTCCATGCCGGACGCGCGCATGTTCTTGTAGGAGTTCTCCCCCATCACCCAGCGCAGCGCCTCGACGAGGTTCGACTTGCCGCAGCCGTTCGGCCCGACGACGCCGGTCAAGCCGCGTTCGATGACGAATTCGGAGGGCTCGACGAAGGACTTGAAGCCGAGCAGGCGGAGTTTTGTGAACTTCATGGGGCACACCTGCGGGCGGGAGCCCACCCTGCAGCGTCGCGGAAAATGCCCCTCACCTGCCTGCCGGCATCCTCTCCCCGCAAGCGGGGCGAGGAGCGACGGGCGCGCCATTCTGCGCCTTCTCCCCGTTCACGGGGAGAAGGTCCCGGAAGAGGGATGAGGGGCAGCACCAACGCAAAACAAAAAGCGGGCGCACGGCTTCCGCCGTCGCCCGCTTCAAAACCGGTCGAAGGGTCAGAGCATGCTGTCGATGAGGGCCGACATGGTGTCAACCGACATGTCTCCCGAATAGCGCTTGCCGTTGATCAGGAAGGTCGGGGTCGCCGCGACGCCGAAATCCTTGGCACCGCGCTCGCGTACCGCGTTCACATCATCCAGAAGCTTCTGGTTCGTCAAGCAGGCCTGGAAGCTCTCCTGTGTAAAACCGGCGAGTTTGGACATCTGCAGCAGCGCTTCGCGGCCATCCTGCGCGGCGGCCCAGGTTTCCTGCTGCTTCATCAGCATGGAGAGCATCGGGAAATACTGGCCGGCTTCCGTCAGCTTCGTCGTGTCCTGCGGGTTGCAGCGCGCCAGCATGAAGGCGGCGGCAGCACGCGGATCGAAGGGGAATTCGCGCACGATGAAGCGCACCTTGCCGCCATCGACATACTTCGCCTTGATGGCGTCGAAGGTGTTGTTGTGGAAGGCCGCGCAGTGCGGGCAGGTCGTCGACATGTATTCGACGATCGTCACGGGGGCATTCGCCTCGCCGAGCGCCATGTCCGGCAGCGCGCCGGGCTTCAGCACTTCCGCCATGTCGACATCGCCTTCGGACGTCGGGATTTCCGCAGCCTTGGCTTCGGCGGCAGGCTTCTGGGCGGTTTCGGTCGTCGTGGTGGTGGTCGTTGCAGCCGTACCGGTCGCCGTGCTCGTGCCCGTCGTCGTGGTCGTCGGCGTCGTGGCGGTCTCGGTCTTCGTTTCCGTCGACGTGGCCGGCGTCGAGCTTGCGCTTTCCGTCGTCGTCTGGCTGGTCTCGGGAGCCTTGGCGGTCTCCTTCTTCTCGTCGCTGCATGCGGCCAGCGTCACGGCAAGTGCGGCGACGGCGACGCCGGAGAAGAGGCGCTTCATCAGGCTCATTTCGGAAAGGGACATGGTCTCTCCTGTGGGAAGGGATAGGAATTCAGATCTCTTGACGCAATTCCGGGCGAAAATGCCGACACGTACCCGGATTTGCTCTCGGCTCTCCCGTTATACCTGCTTTGGGGCGGGAACAAGCGGAGTTAAGGCTAGTAACTTCAAAGAATTGTGACCGTTCGATGGTTGTGGAAGCCCGCTTTCGCGCTTCATTTGCGCCGGCCGAGCACCGCCGTGCCGAGCCGCTTCAGCGCCGCCTTCAGCGCGTCCCCCTCGATGCCTTCGACAAGATGATCGAGATGCTGGGCGGCCGCCCCCGTCAGCGGACGCGGCTTCGGGCGGCGGTTGCTCTGGATGCTCACCGGCTTCTGCACGATCTTGATCTGGTTGACCGCCGGAAAACCGAAAAAGCCATTGATGCGCTGGATGATCTCGCCCTGCTGGTGACTGAGGAAGAGCGCCCGCGCGCCCTCGCAGGCGATGGTCAGCACGCCCGGCTGGTAACCGCCGCCCTCGCCCGCCATTTCGGAGGCGCGGCGCGGCCAGGCAATGCGTTCCGGCCTTGTGCATTCGGCGAATTCCGAACCGGCGATCTCGTCCCACGAGCCGAGCAACATCGTGTTGATGCCGGCGCGCTTGGCGAGCACCGGATCGATGAGGCCATTGGCCACCTCGCTGATCTGCACGATGCCGCGACGCGGCTTTTGCTGGGCTTTCGTGTTCACGTTTTACCCCTGGAGGGAAAATATTCCTGTTTCAGCAACGAAGCACCTTGAAGATCACCCGTCACTCCGCCAGTTATAGGCCCTTCGATCCCGTTCAGGCAAATCATGACCCAAGCTTATCGGACCATGGCGCCCGCCGACCTTATCCTCGCCTGGTACGACAAGCACCATCGCGACCTGCCCTGGCGCGTGAGCCCGCCGATGGCGGCGGCCGGGGTGAGGCCCGATCCCTATCGCATCTGGCTGTCGGAGGTCATGCTGCAGCAGACGACGGTACAGGCGGTCAAATCCTATTTCGCGCTGTTCACGTCGCGCTGGCCAACGGTTACGGACCTTGCCAAGGCGGACAACGAGGATGTGATGAAATCCTGGGCGGGGCTCGGCTACTATGCCCGCGCGCGCAATCTCAAGAAATGCGCCGAGGCGGTCGCCTTCGAGCACGGCGGGGTGTTTCCCGATACGGAGGATGGGCTGAAGGCCCTACCCGGCATCGGCGACTACACCGCCGCCGCCGTCGCCGCCATCGCCTTCAATCGCAAAAGCGCCGTGCTCGACGGCAATGTCGAGCGCGTCATCTCGCGCCTCCATGCCATCGAAACGCCGCTTCCCGCCGCGAAGCCGGAAATGCGGGCACTGGTCGCCGCGATGACACCCGAGGACCGGCCGGGCGATTTCGCCCAGGCGATGATGGATCTCGGCGCCACGATCTGCACGCCACGCCGGCCCGCCTGCGCGCTCTGCCCGCTCAATGCGGATTGTCGCGTGCTCGGCCGCGATGATCCCGAGCTTTTTCCGCGCAAGGCGGCGAAGAAGGAGAAGCCGGTGCGACTGGGGGCTGCCTTCGTGGCGCAGGATGAGGATGGTGCGGTGTTTCTGCGCAAACGCATCGAGAGCGGCCTGCTCGGCGGCATGACGGAAGTGCCCGGCAGCGCCTGGACGGCGCGTATCGACGGCGACACTGCCACCACCGCCGCTCCCTTCCCGGCCGACTGGCAGGCTTCAGGCACCGTCACCCATGTCTTCACGCATTTCGAGCTGCGCCTTTCCGTCTATCGCTCGCTCGTGCCGCGCGGCACGGTGAAGGGCGGCGGATGGTGGCAGCCGAAGGCCACACTCGACGGCGAGGCGCTGCCGACCGTCATGAAGAAGGCAATAAAACAGGCCATACCCGACGCATTCGAAAAGACGAGGACCGCATGACCAGCATCGAAATCCGCCACATCGTTTTCGACATCGGCAAGGTGCTGATCCATTACGATCCGCATATCCCGTTCACCCGCCTCATTCCCGACGATGCCCAGCGCAACTGGTTCTTCACCAATGTCTGCACGCATGACTGGAACCTGGAGCAGGATCGCGGCCGCAAGTGGGAGGATGCCGAAGCGCTCCTGATCGAAGCACATCCCGACCGGGCCGAGCACATCCGCGCCTTCCGCAAATACTGGCATGAAATGGTCTCGCACGCCTATGTCGAGAGCGTCGCGATCATGGAGGCGCTGATCCAGGAAGGCCGCGACGTGACCATGCTGACGAATTTCGCAGCCGACACGTTCAAGGAAGCGCGCAAGCTGTTTCCCTTCCTCGACATGCCGCGCGGCGTGACGGTCTCCGGCGAGATCGGCCTCATCAAGCCGGATCTCGCGATCTACGAGAAGCACAGCCGCGATTTCGGCCTCTCGCCCGCCCATACGCTGT
>NZ_JBLZPH010000011.1:0-237 GCF_049199205.1 Shinella sp. M31
GGGAGGATCAGCCGACCGGACCTGCCGGTCGGCGAAGGGCCTTGTGAGGCGTCGATTAACGGCCGGCGTAGGGAGCGCCGTCGCCGTAGCGGGTCGAGGAGGACATCGCGACTTCCTGGTTGTCAGCGGAAGCGCCATCCGTGTGCGACTTGATCGATGCGGTGATCGACTGGTCGACGGCCGGCTGGCTGGCCTGGAGATCGGAACGGCCGAAGTTGGGGTTTTCAGCGAAAGCGG
>NZ_JBLZPH010000110.1:0-51986 GCF_049199205.1 Shinella sp. M31
AATCGTGAGACGCCGATAGGCAGCGGATGGTCAATACGCCGGACTGCAAATTATTGAAGCGCCAAAGCTTTCATAAGCCGGGCATTCGGCCCGCTGGCCTTGCCCTCTCTTCCGAATCGGTTCTAGATGCGGTTTAAATCGCCAAATAGGCTTTGAAACGCATTTTGAGATTAGCGACATGAATATGGCTGCAACGTTCGGGCAGGCAATTTCCGAGGTCGATCAACTGATCATCGGTCAGGCGCACGAGCTGTCGGACAAGCTGAAGCAGCATCGGCTGGAGATGTTTCCACCCGTTGCGCAGAAAAACCTGCGCCAGTTTCAGCTGAGCGAGGCTGCCCATTTCCTGGGTGTGACCAGCGGCTATCTGCGCAATCTTTCGCTTGAATCCAAAGGCCCCCTTCCGCAGGTGACGCCTTCGGGCCGCCGCTCCTATTCTGCCGATCAGCTTCAGGAAATGCGGCAGTATTTGGAGCAGAACAGCCGCGGCCAGCGCTATGTCCCACACCGGCGCGGCCGCGAGCACCTGCAGGTCATCGCGGTGGTGAACTTCAAGGGCGGTTCCGGCAAGACGACGACGACGGCGCATCTGGCGCAACACCTGGCCCTCACCGGCCACCGTGTGCTCGCCGTCGATCTCGACCCGCAGGCGAGCCTTTCGGCGATCCACGGTTTTCAGCCGGAATTCGACGTCAACGAGAACGAGACGCTCTACGCCGCCATCCGTTACGACGACCAACGCCGGCCGTTGAAGGAAATCATCCGCAAGACGAATTTCCCCGGCCTGGACATCGTGCCCGGCAATCTAGAACTCATGGAGTTCGAGCACGATACGCCGCGCGTTCTGGCGCAGGGTAACCGCGGCGATTACGGCCGCATCTTCTTTGCCCGCCTCGATGAGGCGCTGTCGTCCGTCGCCGACGACTATGATGTGGTGGTCATCGACTGCCCGCCGCAGCTCGGCTTCCTGACGATGAGCGCAATCTGCGGCGCGACCGCGGTGCTGATCACCGTGCATCCGCAGATGCTCGACGTCATGTCCATGTGCCAGTTCCTGCAGATGCTCGGCGAGGTGCTGAACACGCTGAAGAGCGCCGGCGGCAACATGAACCTCGACTGGCTGCGCTATCTCGTCACCCGCTATGATCCGGCGGACGGGCCGCAGACCCAGATGGTCGCCTTCATGCGCTCGATGTTCAAGCAGCATGTCCTGACCAGTCCGATGGTGCGCAGCGTGGCGATCGCCGATGCGGCGCTGACCAACCAGACGCTTTATGAGGTCGAGCGTAGCCAGTTCACCCGCGCGACCTATGATCGCGCCTTCGAGTCCATGGAAGCGGTCAATTCGGAACTTGTCGAACTTATCCATAAGGCATGGGGGCGTTGATATGGCGCGCAAGAACGTTCTTTCCAATCTGATGGCCCCCGCCAACGACAAGTTGACACCGGTAAACCCCGCAGCGGACGAGCAGCGCCAGCATGTGACCTACAAGGGCATCGGTGCGCTTGGTGCCGTGACGCGCAGCATCGACGCACTGGCGGCGAAAGCCGATGCGGCCAAGGAGATCGAGGCGAAGCTGACGGCCGGCGAGGTCGTTATCGAGCTCGAGCCTGATCAAATCGAGGATTCGTTCGTATCGGACCGTCTGGCGCATTCCGACCAGCAGTTCCAGGAACTGGTGGATGCCATGCGCGTGCGCGGCCAGGATTCGCCGATCCTCGTGCGTCCGCACCCGGCCAAGGATGGCATCTACCAGATTGCCTTCGGTCACCGTCGTGCAAAAGCCGCGCGTCTGCTCGGCCGCCCGGTCCGCGCTGTGGTCAAGGCTCTGACCGACCGCGATCACGTTATCGCACAGGGGCAGGAGAACAGCGCGCGTGCCGATCTGTCATTTCTTGAGCGCGCGACCTTCGCCGGAGAACTGGAAAGCCGCGGCTTTGATCGTGAGACCATTATGTCGGCGTTGAGTGTCGACAAGACGACAGTTTCAAAAATGTTGTCGGTCGTGAACAGAATTCCGAAGGCCGTGCGTACGGGCATCGGCCCGGCGCTCGCCATCGGTCGCGACCGATGGCATGAGCTTGCGACGCGCTTCGACGAACCGTCGAATGAAGACAGGGCCATCGAGTTTCTCGGTCGCGAGCGGATCAAGGCCCGTTCGCCGGAGGAGCGGTTCAACCTTGTCAGCGGCCATCTCGCGAAATCAGACGCTCCGGCGCATGCCGCCAAGCCGGCCCCGGCCGCCTGGGAGCGCAAGGACGGCTCCGTGCGCGCCAGCATCAAGGCGCAGGGGCGGCAATACACGATTTCGCTGAAAGCCACGGAAGCCGCGGCGTTCGGCGCCTACATCACGCAGAACCTCGATCGCCTCTACGAGGCTTACAGGTCTGAAAAGAAACAGAAATCGGGAGATTGATCCGCAAAAGAAAAAGGCCCCCTCAACGTTACCGTCGCGGAAGCCCTTCTCATCGTTTAGCAGCCTGAGAGTCGCACTTCCCCGAATCACAGTCAAGCGTTTTTGGCATCGGTTTTCGATGAAGGGGTCTCTTTTGCCTTTTTGAGGGTGAAGAGACATGGAAACAGATGGCATAGCGACGCCCTTCGGGCGGCGAGCGATGACGCTTGGCATGTTGGCAAGCCAGGCGATCGTCAAGACGATCCCGTCGGAAGCGAGTATCGACAAGTGGAAACTCTACCGCTGGCTCTGCGAAGCGCGGCCCAAGCTGCGCGTCAGCGATCGGGCACTGTCGGTGCTGAATGCGCTGATGAGCTTCTATCCGAAGACGGAACTTGCCGCCGGCGACAGCATGGTCGTCTTTCCCTCCAACATGCAGCTCTCGCTGCGCACGCATGGCATGGCAGAAACCACGCTGCGTCGGCATCTCGCCGCGCTCGTCGATGCCGGTCTGCTGATGCGGCGCGATAGCCCCAACGGAAAGCGGTATGTTCGCCGCGATAGGGAAGGGGAGATCGGCGAGGCTTTTGGCTTTTCGCTTGCCCCCCTCCTCGCGAGGGCAGGGGAGATCGAGCAGCTCGCAGCGGCCGTAACCGCCGAACGATTGCTGTTGCTGCGGCTCCGAGAGCGGATCACGCTTGTCCGCCGTGATATCGTCAAGTTGATCGAAACGGCCCTGGAAGACGGGCTTGCCGGGGATTGGATGCAGTACGAAGCCGAATATCGGGTGCAAATCCTGGCTTTGCCACGCATCGCAACACCGGAAATCCTCACGGTTATTCTTTCTGCGCTCGAAGCCCTGCGCACGGACATACTCAAGTGCATGGAAAAACAGATTATTTTACATAATACGGCTGGCTATCCCGACCAAACTGAGCGGCACAAACAGAATTCAAAACCCGACTCTATTTCTGATCTTGAACCTAGCTTCGAACCGAAGCAGGACGGCAAGGCAGAATTCCAGCCGGAACCAACCGCAATGACTGATACGGCAGCGATGGGTGAAACCGGAAATCCTGCTGGAACGAACAACCCGCTGAACCACGGTGTGGCAGATCGGCAGCCGCGGTCCCTGGGAGCCGGTCCGGAACCACAAAAACCCTATCCCCTCCCCCTTGTCCTGCAAGCTTGCCCGGAAATTATTCTATTTGGTCCGGGTGGCACGATTTCGGGGTGGCGCGATCTGATGGCGGCGGCCGTGGTAGTGCGTTCTATGCTGGCGATCAGCCCATCGGCCTACGAAAATGCCTGCGCGGTGCTTGGGCCGGAAAACGCAGCGACGGTCATCGCCTGCATTCTGGAACGCTCCGGGCATATCAACTCGGCCGGCGGTTACCTGCGCGACCTCACCCGGAGGGCGGAACGCGGTGAATTCACGCTCGGTCCAATGCTGATGGCGCTTGCCCGGGCGAATGGTGCTCCCGCCAAACAGGCGGGATGACGACAAAACGAGACAGTGAATTCGGCTTTGGAAACCGTACGTTAACCATGCAATCCGTAATCATGGGGGGCAAGACAAGGAAGCCCGAATCAATGCCCCCTTATGCCTCCGCGCAGATGCGCCGCCGTTCTGTTGCCACCGAAACCGGACCGGTCGTGCCCTTCCCTGCCGAACGCCGCACGGCGCAAATCCGTCGCTGCGCCGGCGAGCTCGATGGCCTGCACGGCGAGGATGCACGGGTTTATTGGCGGAAGGTTTGCCGCGAACTGGCAGACGAAATGCGCAAGCTCGGATCGAGCGAAGACAATGCGCGCGCCGCGGTTTTCGCCTTCCAGGATGAGGTGCAGCAGGAACTCTTCCGTATGCACCATGCGGAAGAAGCCTGATCGCTTCGATCAGATCAGGCCAGTCGCGCTGCTCACGAGGCCGAGCGAAAAGACGACGAGGAATGCTGCGGCAACTCGGTAGATCAGACGCGGCGATAAAACCGGTGCTTGGCCGACAAGACTGCCGAGCACGAGGAAGCAGGTCCCGGCGCCTGTGACGAGCAGGCCAAAGAGCCCGAGAGCCGGTGCTATTTCCATCAGCGGTCCATGCGGCATGATGACCAGCCCGATGATGGGCGCCTTGGGATTGAGCATGGTGGTCAGGAAGACCTGGCCAACTGTTACCGCTTTCGCATCCCCCTCCCCCGCCGATTTCGACGAAACAAGCCAGAGGCGGGCGGCGAGGAAGAGAACCCAGCACGCCGCAACAATCCGTAGGCCTGCCGCCAAAATTGGGCGCCCTTCGAGAAAAGCGGCTGCAATCGTTGCCAATGGAATGACGACGATGAGATAACCGGACAACTCACCCAGCAGCAATGGAAGGCTCTCGCGAAAACCCCGCGCCGCCGCGCCGACCGTCAGCAGCGTGTTGGTCGGGCCCGGGGTCAGCAGCAAAGCAAGGATGGCGAAGAGAAAGAAGCTGTCCGGCATATCGGTTCCTATGGAAGGTTCGGTCTTTCCGTCTCTTCCCTATGTCTCCTCCTTGAGCGCAACCTTGATCTCCGTCAAGAGACCGCGCAAGCAATGGGATGTCGCTCTTCCCTCCGGCCTTTTGTCCCGCTAGGAACAGAGGCCTATTTCCGCAGGGAGGAAACAATGACGGACATGATCGCAGACGACATTCGCCGGCTCGAGGAACAGGAGCGGCTCCTGCGTTTTACCCGGTTCAGCCCGGATGATGCCTGGGCGCTTGGAAACCGCGTTCGTGAAACGGCGCTTGCGCTTGGTGCCGGTGTTGCGATCGACATCTCGCTCCGCGACCGGGTCCTCTTCCACTGCGCCCTGCCCGGCACGTCGACGGACAATGTCGAATGGATCCGGCGCAAGCGCAACACGGTGTTGCGGCTTTGGCACTCGTCCTATCTCGTCGGCCGTCGCCTGGCGCTTTCCGGCCGCGAGCAGGTGGAGGCGCATAATCTTCCCCATTCGGACTTCGCGGTGCATGGCGGCAGTTTCCCGCTTTTCGTCGCCGAACTCGGATGTGTCGGTGCGGTCACGGTTTCCGGTGTGCCGCAGCGAACCGATCATGCCATCGTAGCCGATGCCATAGCCGCCTTTCTCGGCATCGATCTTGGCGACAACCGCCTGCCGGATTGATCCCTCCCTCCCCCTAGGAAAGAAGCGATAGGCTGCGTAGGATAGGCGGCCCGGCTTCTTTCGGGTGATGGAGGAGAGGAGCCCCCAATTTCGTGAAAGTGCGTCACGCCCTGGCGTTCGCGATTCTACCGATCGTTGTCGTCCTTGCTATCCTGCAAGGCGGAACGCTGATGACGCGCAGCTATATGGATGAGGCATCATCGCAAGCGAGTTCTGCTTTACGCTTGGCGGTCGCCGCACTCGCCGGCCATCTCAGCCGATACGAGCCTCTCCCCGCACTCATCGCCGATCATGACGACATCGAAGCGCTTCTGCAGAAGCCGGACGATCCATCCCTTCGCCGGGCAGCCAGCAATTATCTCAAGGAAATCAACGGACTGCTGGAGTCTTCCGATATTTATGTGATGACCCCCGACGGCAATACGATCGCCGCCAGCAACTACGACATGCCGGCGACCTTCGTCGGGCAGAACTTCCATTACCGCCCGTATTTTCAGGATGCTATCAAGGGACATCGAGCGCGCTTCTATGCGCTTGGAACCACCTCGCTGAAACGCGGCTACTATTTTTCATCGCCTGTGGAGGTGGCCGGCAAGATCCTCGGCGTCATCGTTTTCAAGGTGGACATCGATTCCATCGAGACGTCATGGCGCGGGGGGGAATACAAGATCTTCGTCGCGGATCCCGAAGGCATCATCTTCATGACGGGCAGCCCGGAATGGCTTTATACCGGGATTCTACCACTGGATGCGCCGAGAATTTCCCGCACGCAGGCCTCGCGACGGTATGCGGAAGCCGAGTTGCGCCCCCTCCCCCAGACGGAGACGGTTTACCACGGTCAACATCTGATGAGCATCCGGTCGAATGGTGCCAGCCGCGAATATCTTCGGCTCTCTCAATACATGCCCGAGGCGGATTGGACGGTCAACGTTCTGCTCGATACGGCATCGGTGCGCGCGCAGGCTCGCACGACGCTGATCGCGGTCGTGCTCTTTATCTGCCTTGGCGGACTAGGGGGCGCCGTTCTCTGGCAGCGTCGTAGCCGGGTCGTGGAACGCTTGCGTCTGCAGGAGGAAACGCAAAACGAATTGGAACGGCGCGTCGACGAGCGAACGGCTGCTCTTGCCCGGGTCAATGAGCAGATCGAACTGGAGGTGTCGGAGCGCCGATTGACCGAGCAGGAACTGCGCAAAACGCAGGCCGACCTGATTCAGGCTGGAAAACTCGCCGGCCTCGGCCAGATGTCCGCAGCGCTTTCGCATGAATTCAACCAGCCGCTCGCCGCCGCAAAAACCTATGCTGATAGTGCTGCCCTGTTGATGGACCGTGGCCGTATGCCGGAGGCGCAGGATAACGTCCGCCGCATTTCAAGCCTCATCGACCGTATGGCTTCCATAAGTCGTCACTTACGCAATTTCGCGCGCAAGCCGAATGAAAAATTAGGACCCGTTCTCCTCTCGGCTGTGATCGCCGATACGCTCGAAATCGTCACGCCCCGGCTGAAAGCGGCGAACGCGGAGCTTGTGCTTCAGCTTCAAGAAGACGGCTTGGCTGTTCAGGCTGGGCCGGTGCGTTTGCAACAGGTTCTTGTCAATATTATCGGCAACGCGGCGGATGCCGTCGAGGGCCGCGACGATAGGAAAATTTTGCTGTCGGCAGGCCGCGAGAACGGGCGCATTGCCATCACCATCCGCGATCATGGGCCGGGTGTGCCCGCGGCGATCGCCGAGCGCATCTTCGATCCCTTCTTCACGACAAAGGGCGTCGGCAAGGGTCTTGGCCTTGGTCTTTCCATTTCTTATAATATTATCAAAGACTTTGGCGGAGACTTGTCGGTGATCAATCATGTCGAGGGTGGTGCCATATTCCGGCTTGTGCTCGACCCGGCAGGCGTAGCGCGCGAGGCGGCAGAATGATGGGACCGCGCGTTCTTCTGATCGATGACGAGGAGGAGATGCGCCGTTCCTCCACCCAGGCGCTGGAGCTCTTCGATCTCACGGTGGAGACCTTTTCGAGCGCCGAGCCGGTGCTGGAGCTTGTCGGCTATGCCTTTGATGGAGTCGTGGTGAGCGACATCCGCATGCCGGGCATGGATGGCATGACGCTGCTGCAGCGGATTCGCGAGGTCGATCCCGAAGTGCCCGTCATTCTGGTGACCGGGCATGCGGATGTGCAGCTTGCGGTCAGCGCCATGCGCGCCGGTGTTTATGATTTCATCGAAAAGCCCTTTGCCGCGCAGCATTTGGCGACAGTCATCCGCCGCGCGATGGACCGGCGCAGCCTCGTTCTGGAAAATCGCCGGTTGCGCGCGGTCGCCGGAAAGCGTGACGACATCGAAGCACGGCTGCCGGGACGCACCCAGGTTATGGTGGACCTGCGCTATAGGCTGCGGGCCATCGGCGCGACCGATGCGGACACGCTGGTCATCGGGGAAACCGGCGTCGGCAAGGAGGTCGTCGCGCGGGCGCTGCATGATGTCAGCAGCCGCGCAGGCCGGCCGTTCATCGCAATCAATTGCGCCGCCCTCCCTGAAAATCTTATCGAAAGCGAGTTGTTCGGCCATGAGCCGGGTGCGTTCCCCGGTGCGCTTCGGCCACGCTATGGCAAGTTCGAACACGGCCGTGGCGGCACGATCCTGCTCGATGAGATCGGCTCTATGCCCTTTGATTTACAAGCAAAATTCCTTCGTGTCCTGCAGGAACGCGTCATTACGCGTCTGGGCTCCAACGAGCAGATTCCGCTTGATGTGCGGTTCATCGCGACGAGCAAGGTCGATCTGGAGGCCGAGGTTGCGGCCGGCCGGTTCCGGGCCGATCTCCTCTATCGACTGAATGTTGCGACGCTTCGTGTTCCCTCGCTTGCGCAGCGTCAGGCCGATATCCCTCTCCTCTTTCTCCAACTGGTGCGCGAGGCCGCGGCGCGTTATGGTCGCAATGATATCGACGTACCGCCGGAATTGATAACGGACATCGCTGCGCGCGGGTGGCTTGGCAATGTTCGCGAGCTTCGCAATGCAGCGGATCGACTGGTGCTCGGTCTTCCCCCAGCGCCGGAAGATAGCTCTGAAACAGGTCCGCAGCGTCTGGCGGATCGCGTTGCGTCCTACGAGCGAGGGCTGATTGCCGGTGCACTGGCTGCCCATGGCGGCAGTTTGAAGCCGGTTTACGAACAACTCGGCGTTTCCCGTAAGACGCTTTACGAGAAGATGCAGAAATACGGGCTCGATAAATATGCGCGTTTTGACGTCTCTCAGGACGATTCCTGAGCTCGAATGGGTGGATTTCCACCCATGGGCCGCGCGCTTTGTCCCCTAAGTCACCCATCCCGACCGTGTTTACTGCCGTAAACTGCGCGTCATCAGGGTAACCGGCTTGTTCCGCCGGTACCATCATTCACTCTGGTGCCAACCAGAAACGGTGCGGGAGGAGCTGCGCCGGCTGGTCGTTTCATCTCGGGAGGATTTGATGAAGACCTTGAAATCCCTGCTTGGCGTATCCGCCGCCGTTGTCGCCACCCTGCTCGCGACTTCGGCGCTCGGCCAGACCTATCCGGAACGCACGATCACCATGGTCGTCCCCTTCTCCGCCGGCGGCCCGACCGATACGGTCACCCGTCTTGTAGCGGAAGCCATGTCTAAGGACCTCGGCCAGCAGATCGTCGTGGAGAATGTCGGCGGCGCCGGTGGCACGCTCGGCGCCGGGCGTGTCGCGAGCGCCGATCCCGATGGCTACACGCTGCTGCTGCATCATATCGGCATGGCGACAAGCGCCACGCTTTATCGCAAGCTGGCCTATGACACGCTGAACGCTTTCGAATATGTCGGCCTTGTCACCGAGGTGCCGATGACGATCGTCGCCCGCAAAGACCTTGAGCCGGGTGATCTCAAGGGCCTGATCGATTACATGAAGGCGAACAAGGACACCGTGACCGTGGCCAATGCCGGGATCGGTGCGGCGTCCCATCTCTGCGGTATGATGCTGATGAGCACGCTCCAGACGCAGTTTACCACCGTCCCCTACAAGGGCACCGGCCCGGCCATGACGGACCTGCTGGGCGGCCAGGTCGATGTGATGTGCGACCAGACGACCAACACGACCAAGCAGATCCAGGGCGGCACGATCAAGGCTTATGCCGTGACCTCCCCTGCCCGCCTCGGCAACCTGCCCGATATTCCAACGGCTGAAGAAGGTGGCTTGCCCGGTTTCCAGGTCGGCATCTGGCACGGCATCTATGCGCCGAAGGGCACCCCGGCTGAGGTGACGGAACGGCTTTCGAAGTCGCTTCAGCTGGCGCTGAAGGACCCCAACGTCATCGCCCGTTTCGCCGAACTGGGCACGGCCCCCTCCTCCGACGCCGACGCGACGCCGGCCGGATTGAAGGCCAAGCTCAAGAGTGAAATTGCCAGATGGAAGCCGGTGATCGAGGCCGCTGGTCAGTACGCCGACTGATCATACCTGCAGGATATGGATCGTGGCGGCGGTGACCGCCGTCACGATTTCAGCCGTTGTGCGCGCTCTCGGAGCGCCGGGAGAAGGGGAACCCATGAAAAACCTGCAATTCGACAGCACCAATGTGATATGCGGCCTGACCTTTATCGCTCTCGGATGCTTCTTTATTTATCAATGTCTTAACCTGGAACTTGGCACTGCGCTCCGCATGGGACCGGGCTATTTTCCGCTGTTCCTGGCGGTCATCCTGACGCTTCTCGGCGCAATCGTTCTGGTACAGGCAACCCGTGTTCAGGGCGAGCCGATCGGGCCGATCGCGCTGCGCGGGATGCTGTTCATTCTGCCGGCACCCGTCTTTTTCGGGCTGACGGTGCGTGGTCTCGGCTTCGTGCCGTCGCTGTTCTTCGCCGCCCTCATCGCCGCTTTCGCCTCGTCGCGAATGAAGCCGGGCATGGCGGTGGTTCTCGCGGCCGCCATCACGCTCTTCTCCGTCGCGGTGTTCAGCTATGCCCTCAGTCTGCCGTTCGAGCGGTTCGGCCCTTGGACCCGGCTCTAGGAGGGCGCGTTATGGATCTTATCAGCAATCTCGCGCTGGGCTTCTCGACGGCCGCATCGCCGGCGAACCTCGCCTTCTGCCTCATCGGCGTTCTGCTCGGCACGTTGATCGGCGTGCTGCCCGGCATCGGCGCCACGGCGACGATCGCCATGCTCCTGCCGATTACCTTCCAGCTAGAGCCAGTTTCATCGCTCATCATGCTCGCCGGTATTTACTACGGTGCGCAATATGGCGGCTCCACCACCGCGATCCTGATCAACATGCCCGGCGAATCCTCGTCTGCCGTGACGGCCATCGACGGCTATCAAATGGCGCGCAAGGGCAGGGCGGGTGCCGCGCTGTCCATTGCGGCGCTTGGGTCTTTTTTTGCCGGTACGGTCTCGACCTTCCTGGTGGCGATCTTCGCCATTCCTCTGACAGCCATCGCTTTGAAATTCGGCGCTGCCGAGTATTTCTCGCTGATGGTTGTCGGCCTCGTCTCCTCCATCGCGCTTGCCCATGGTTCCATCGTCAAGGCGCTGGCCATGGTGGCGCTCGGTTTGCTTCTCGGTCTCGTCGGCACGGATATATATACCGGCACGCCCCGATTTACCTTGGGCATTCGCGAATATGCCGACGGGCTCAACTTCGTCGCCGTCGCTGTGGGGGTCTTCGGCATCGCGGAAATCCTGCGCAATCTGGAGGGCGAGAAGACCCGAACCCTGGTGATGGCGAAGGTCTCCGGGCTTTGGCCGACCAAGGACGATTTCAAACGCATGGCGGCGCCGGTGGTGCGCGGCACGGTCATCGGCTCAGCCCTGGGAATCCTGCCGGGGGGAGGGGCGATCCTCGCCGCCTTCGCCTCCTACACGGTGGAAAAACGCGTTTCGGACCACCCCGAGGAGTTCGGACACGGCGCCATCGCCGGTGTCGCCGGGCCGGAATCGGCCAACAATGCGGGTGCGCAGACCTCGTTCATCCCCTTGTTGACATTGGGCATTCCGGCCAATCCCGTCATGGCGCTGATGGTCGGGGCGATGATCATTCAGGGGATCGTGCCGGGACCGAATGTCGCGACCGAACAACCGACGTTGTTCTGGGGCATCATCGCTTCCATGTGGATCGGCAATCTGATGCTCGTGGTGCTGAACCTGCCGCTGATCGGCCTCTGGGTAAAGCTCCTGACGGTGCCTTACTACGTGCTCTTCCCGATCATCATGGCGTTCTGTTCGATCGGCGTCTACAGCGTGAATTCGAATGTCTATGATCTCTATGCCGTCGCGCTGTTCGGCCTTGGCGGTTATCTGCTGGTCAAGCTGCGCTGCGAGCCTGCTCCGCTGCTGCTCGGCTTCGTTCTCGGGCCGCTGCTGGAGGAAAACCTGCGGCGTGCCATGATCCTGTCCAGGGGCGATCCGACAACCTTCGTGACGCGGCCGATCAGCGCGATCCTGTTGGCGATTGCACTTGCGGTTCTCATCATCGTCTTCTTGCCGTCAGTCAAAAAGAAACGCGAAGAGGTGTTCCAGGAAGAAGACTGAGCCCGACATTCGGATGGAATCACAGGGAAGGGCGGCCATAAGCCGCCCTTCTCGTTTTCAGCGATATTGCACCGCAGCGGTATTCGGGATAAAACTTGACTATAATCTGAAGGAATAATCCCCCGGCATGACATTTCAACCGCACATGCAAAACAGGATCGAAGGCTTTTCGGTGGTCGGTGGCCTTAACCGGCGGCACTGGAACGGCATCGTCGCGGATGTCTGGGATGTGGAATGCGCACCACGCGCCGGGGGTTACTATGTCGGCCGGGATCCGCGCCTGTTCGTCCTCCTCGACAAGCGGGGTCCCGGCCTATCCCGCACGCGCCTGGCGCCGGGGGGCATTGAGACCGTCGGCGATTGGGCAAGCCGCCCGATCGCCTATATTCCCGCCAATTTCGAGCTCTGGGCCGATCTCGCCGACCACCGCTTCTTGCGTCATCTCGACCTGCATTTCGACGTCGAGACCGTCAGCCGGAGACTGGCCGAGGACCTCGACCCCGCGCGCTTGCTCACGCCGCAATTGTTCTTTGCCGATGCGAAACTGCTCTCCCTGGCGCAGCTCATCGCGGCCGAAATCACCAATCCGCAGCCTTTGCATGATCTCTATGGCGACGGGCTGTCGCTGGCGCTGATCATCGACGTGATGAAATTTGCCAAGGCACCCGGCCGCAAGCGCAGCAAGCTTGCCGGCTGGCAACTGCGCCGCGCGACCGACTTCATTGAAGAAAACTGCTTGCGCAACATTCGGCTTGAGGAAATCGCCAGCCTGATCGGGCTATCGCAATCCCATTTCAGCCACGCCTTCAAGGCCTCGACCGGCGTCGCGCCGCATCAATGGCAGGTGAACGCGCGCCTCCGCTACGCTAAACAATTGATTTTGAAGGCTGAACAGTCCTTGACGGAGATCGCCGCTGAGGCTGGATTTGCCGATCAGGCGCATTTTACCCGTGTCTTCCGCAAGAATTTCGGGACCACACCCGCCCATTGGCAAAAGGCGAATGTCGGCTGAAGCCGTGTGCCGACGGATCTCCATCCCCCGGAAAATTGCCCAAAAACGTTCAATTTTCGCGGAAAGTGACAATCCCGATCGTTAAAACTGAGTTAATTACTCATCTTATCGTGGCCGGCCCGGAGAGGGGACGGCGGAGTTGGGATATCTGCATGATCATGAATACCAGGAAGTCGCACGTACTGAGAATGGCGCTGGCCTGCGGGACGGCCGCCGCCGCCTTGGTGGCGTCTCTGCCTACTCGTGCACAGGATGCCGGGGGCGCGACCCGCCTTGAGGAAATCCGCGTCGATCAAGGTGACGCCGACGGCGATACCAAGGGCGTCGATCCGGTAAAGGGTATCGTTGCGAAGTCGACGCGAAGCGGTACGAAATCGGTTACGGACCTCAAGGCAGTCCCCCAGTCGGTAACGGTTGTCGGTCGTGAACAGCTCGACGACCAGAGCCCGCAAAAGATCGATGAAGCTCTGCGCTATGTCGCGGGTGTAAGCACCTCGACCTATGGTACGGATGCCGACACGGACTGGTTCTTCATCCGCGGGTTCCAGGCCGAGCAGACCGGCGTGTTCCTTGATGGCCTCTCGCTTTTCCAGACCGGCTTCGGCACCTTTCTCGTCGATCCGTTTTTCCTTGAGCGCGTCGAAGTGATCAAGGGACCCAGCTCGGTTCTCTATGGCAGCGGAAACCCGGGCGGCTTTATCAATATGATCAGCAAGCGGCCGACCGATGAACCGCTTCGTTATGTCGAAACCGGCATCAACAATTTCGGGAACGGCTATCTCGGCCTGGACTTTAGCGACAAGCCCGGCCGCAGCGATGTTATGCGCTACCGTGTCACCGGTAAACTCTCCGGCGGCGGCTGGGAAACCGATCATGCCAAGGATTTCCGTGGCACGATCGCCCCCAGCCTGACCTGGAGCCCGGACGATTCCACGAGCCTGACGATCCTGAGTTCGTATCAGAACATCGATCTGACGCATACCAGCACCGGTTTTCTGCCCTATGTGGGTACGGTCGTCGATTCGCCGAATTTCGGACGGATCCCGCGTGATTTCTTCTATGGCGACGAGGATTTCGATACCTACGAGCGCCAGCAGGCGATGATCGGCTACGAGTTCGAGCACACGTTCGATAACAACTGGACGGTTCGCCAGAACGTTCGCTACGCGAATGTCTCGCTGCAGGAGGATGCGCTGTATGCCAATGGTGCATCGTTTGCGGATCCGGCCAAGATTGCCCGCTACCGGTTTGCGCATGATACCGATGTCGGGTTGCTGACAGTGGACAACCAGCTTGAAGGCGAATTCGCAACGGGTGGGCTTGAACACACGCTGCTCGTCGGGCTGGACTACCGGCACTACGATGTCGACCAGGTTCAGGCGACTGGCGGCTTTGTTCCCGGCGACCTGGATATCGATCCGCAGGATCCGGTTTACGGGAATGTCGATCTGCCCGACCTTTTCGACCCTTACGCGGACAACGAATTCAAGCGGGACCAGATCGGCATCTATGCCCAGGACCAGATCAAGTTCGGCGGTGGCTGGATCGCCACCCTGAACGGGCGCTACGATTTCGTCTCCACCAAAATCGAGGATCGGACAGCGGCGGCGCTTGGCTCTACCGATACGGACAACAGCAAGTTCACGTGGCGGACGGCGCTGGCCTACGAATTTTCCAGCGGCCTTACCCCCTATATCAGCTACTCGACATCCTTCAATCCGGCGACGTCGGTCGATCCGGTGAATGGCCTGCCGGAGCCGGATGTGGGCAAGCAGTGGGAAGCGGGCGTAAAATATCAGCCCGACTTCATGGATGCGCTTTTCACGGCAGCCTATTTCGACATAACCCGGGAAAATGTCGTCAAATCCGAATTCGTCGGCGGCATGAGCCGCTACCACGCGATCGGCGAAGTGGAGGTCCAGGGATTTGAGGCCTCCGCTCAGGCGAATGTGACCGAAAGCCTCAAGGCCATCGCGGCCTTTACCTATCTCGACATGAAGGTCGTCAAGGATCTGCGGCCTGAACTGGTGGGCAATACCCCTGTTCAGGTTCCCGATCTCACCGCATCCTTCTGGCTGGACTACGCCTTCCAGAACGATGCCCTGAGCGGCCTGAGCATTGCGGCAGGCGTCCGCCATGTCGGCAAGTCCTGGGCAAACGATGCGAACACCCTGAGGGTGCCATCCGCGACGCTCGTCGATGCCGCGATCCGTTATGAAAAGGACAATTGGTCGGTCGCGCTCAATGCCTCCAACCTGTTCGACAAGCGGTATGTCGCATCATGCCAGAGCGAAGCGAGTTGCGGCTACGGCGCCGGCCGCACATTCATCCTCAAGGCCAGCACGTCCTTCTGATCGTGCTTCATAGCTTAAAACTGAGAAAACCCGGCGAATCAATCGCCGGGTTTTTAGTTTACTGCAGGCAACTTAGCGGGCGAGATTGATGGTGACGCCGGCCGTCTTGAGCGCCGCCGCGACATCGCGGGGCGGGGCCTTGTCGGTGTAGAGATCGGTGAGGGCGGAGAAGTCGCAGACGCGCACCAGGCCCTGCCGGCCGAACTTCGTGTGATCGGTCACGACGACGGCGCGGCGACCCTGGGCCACCACGGCGCGGGCGAACTCGGCCTCTTCCAGATCGTAGTCCATGATGCCGATCGCGGCATCGATCGCGCCCGTCGAGATGACCGCATGGCCGACGGTGAAATGGCTGATGAACTCGATGGCCGAGATGCCGAAGGCCGCACCGTTGTCGCTGCGCAGCTCGCCGCCGGCCATGTAGACGCGGTTGTCGTTGACGGTCGAAAGCGTGCGGGCGATGTCGGAGGAATTGGTCACCACCGTCAGCCGCCGGTGGCCGAGCAGCTCGCGGGCGAGATAGCTCGTCGTCGTTCCCGTATCCAGCATGATCGAATCGCCGTCGCGGATCGTTGCGGCGACCGCGATGGCGATCGATTTCTTCGCATCGCTGTTTTCGCGCATGCGCTTTTCGAAGGGCGCCTCGCCAAGCACGGAGGGCAGGGCCACGGCGCCGTGCATCTTCACCACCGCGCCGTTGGTGGTCAGCGGCTTGATGTCCCGCCGCACGGTTTCCAGCGACACGTCGAGCTTTTTGGCGAGATCGGCGATGGTCACCGTGCCGTCCTGCTGGAGAAGGCGGAGGATATCGTTGTGGCGTTTGGAGTGATTCATGTCTTCTGGTCCGCGGAGACGTTTATTCCTTCATAATCGCGCTGGAGCGATCTGGCAAGAAAGCCGCAAAAGCAGTCACAAAAACAGAAAAAGCCACATTTCAGGATTGACACCCGGTTTCATCCTGCATGAGATTGCTAACCGAAGCGACCAAAAGACCAAAGGGAACGGCGCTTCGGGACGGTTTGCGGCAGAAGTCCGTGACACCACTTGGGAGGGCGTTGATGGACGGTCACATCGAGCTCAGCCGCGCCGTGGAGGATCGCATTCATGCGATGCCATGCTGGCAGGGCCGGATCACGATTGCGCCGCTGAAGGGCGGCATCAGCAACGAAAGTTATGTCGTCAGCGACGGCGCGGGGCGCCATGTCGTGCGTTTCGGCAAGGATTATCCGTTCCACCATGTCGTTCGTGATCGCGAATTGATGACGGCACGGGCGGCCCATGCGGCGGGTTTCGGGCCGGAGGTGCGCTATGCCGAGCCCGGCATCATGGTCTCGGCCTATCTCGGGGCGAAAACCTTCGGGGCAGGGGATGTGGTGGCGGCGCGAGGCCGCGTCGCCGATCTTCTCCGTCGTTTCCACACCCAGATGCCGGCGGAAATCAGCGGGGCGGCCTTCCTCTTCTGGCCGTTCCACGTGGTGCGCGATTATGCGCGCACGCTGAAGGCCGGAAACAGCCGAATGGTGCCGCATCTGCCCGCCTACATCGCGCTGGCCGATGAGCTGGAGGCGGCGCAAGCGCCGCTGCCCATCATCTTCGGCCATAACGATCTTTTGCCGGCTAATATTCTCGATGATGGGGAGAAACTCTGGCTGATCGATTTCGAATATGCCGGCTTCTCCACCGCCATGTTCGATCTTGCCGGCGCGACCTCCAATGCCGGGCTGTCACCCGACGAGGCGCAGGATTTCCTCGACGCCTATTTCGGCGGTGCGCCGGACCCCGCGATCCGCCGCTCGCACGCCGCCATGCAATGCGCCTCGCTGCTGCGCGAGGCGATGTGGAGCATGGTTTCGGAACTGCACCTCACCGCGCCCGGCGCCGAATATGTCGGCTACACGACGGAAAATCTCGACCGCCTCGAAAAGGCGCTCGACCACTATCGAACCTTATACGGGAAACCCAAGATATGACCCTGCCCTCCCATGCCGAGATCGTTGTCATCGGCGGCGGCATCATCGGCTGCTCGACGGCCTATCATCTGGCGCGCGACCACAAGGCGGATGTCGTCCTGCTGGAGCAGGGCACGCTGACCTCCGGCTCCACCTGGCATGCCGCCGGCCTTGTCGGCCAGCTGCGCTCCTCGGCCTCGATCACCCGCGTGCTGAAATATTCCGTCGATCTTTATAAGGGGCTGGAGGCCGAGACCGGCCTTGCCACCGGCTGGAAAATGAGCGGCTGCCTGCGCCTTGCCACCAACCAGGACCGCTGGACCGAATTCCGCCGCCTCGCCACGACCGCCAAGAGCTTCGGCATGGACATGCATCTGTTGACGCCGCAGGAAGTGAAAGCGACGTGGCCGCTTATGGAGGTCGGCGATCTCGTCGGCGCCAGCTGGCTGCCGACGGACGGGCAGGCGAGCCCCTCCGATATCACCCAATCGCTCGCCAAGGGCGCGCGCATGCATGGCGCCAGGATTGTCGAGAAGGTGCGTGTCACGGGCTTCGACATGGAGGAGGGGCGCATCAGGCGCGTGCGGACGACGCTTGGCGACATCGCTTGCGAAAAGGTCGTCAACTGCGCGGGCCAATGGGCGCGGCAGGTGGGGGCGATGGCGGGCATCAACGTGCCGCTGCAACCGGTCAAGCACCAGTATATTATCACGGAAAAGGTGCCCGGCCTCTCGACCGACGCGCCGACCATCCGCGACCCGGATCGGCGGACCTATTTCAAGGAAGAGGTCGGCGGCCTCGTCATGGGCGGCTACGAGCCGAACCCGCAGCCTTGGACCACTGGTGACGTGCCGGACGAATGGGCCTTCCGCCTGTTCGACGACGACTTCGACCATTTCGAGCAGCATATGGAGCAGGCGATTGCCCGCGTACCGGCGCTGGAGACGGTCGGCGTCAAGCAGATGATCAACGGCCCCGAAAGCTTTACACCCGATGGAAACTTCATTCTGGGTGTTGCACCGGAATGCAAGAACATGTTCGTCGGTGCGGGCTTCAATGCCTTCGGCATTGCCTCCGGGGGAGGGGCGGGCTGGGTGCTGGCGCAATGGGTCGTCGACGGCGAGGCGCCGCTCGATCTCTGGGTGGTCGATATCCGCCGCTTCGCCGGCATGCACCGCGATCGCCAATGGGTGCTCGACCGCACGCTCGAGGCCTACGGCAAGCACTACACGATCGGCTTTCCGCACGAGGAATACGAGAGCGGCCGCCCGCGTGTCGTCTCGCCGCTCTACGAGCGCCTGAAGGCGCATGGCGCGGTGTTCGGCTCGAAGCTCGGTTGGGAGCGGCCGAACTGGTTCGCGCCCAAGAGTGTGGAGCCGAGGGATATCTATTCCATGGGGCGGCAGAACTGGTTTGCCGCCGTCGGCGACGAGCACCGTCATGTCCGCGAGGCCGTCGGCATCTTCGACCAGTCCTCCTTCGCCAAATACGAGATGACGGGGCCGGATGCGCTGAAGGCGCTCGATTGGATCTGCGCCAACGATGTCGGCAAGCCGGCCGGGCGGCTTACCTATACCCAGCTTCTCAACAGCCGCGGCGGTATCGAAGCGGACCTGACGGTGGCACGCCTTGCGGAGGAAACGTTCTACATCGTCACCGGCACGGGCTTCCGCACCCACGATCTCGGCTGGATTGAGGACCACATTCCCGAAGGTCTCGACGTGACCCTGCGCGATGTCACGGAGGATTTCGGCACGCTCTCGCTGATGGGGCCGAAAGCGCGCGACGTGCTCTCGGCCGTCACGGATGCTGATGTCTCCAACGCCGCCTTCCCCTTCGGCCATGTGCGGCAAATCGCGATTGCCGGCCATACCGTTCGCGCGCTGCGCGTTACCTATGTCGGCGAACTCGGCTGGGAGCTGCATGTACCGATTACGGCGATCGGAACCGTTTTCGATGCGTTGATGGCAGCGGGTGCGCCGCACGATATCCGCCCTGTCGGCTACCGCGCGCTGGAATCACTGCGCCTCGAAAAGGGCTATCGCGCCTGGGGCTCGGATATCACGCCGAACGACACGCCCTTCGATGCGGGCCTTGGCTGGGCGGTGAAGCTGCGCAAGAACACCGATTTCCTTGGCCGCCGCGCGCTGGAAGCCGCCCAGGGCGAACCGCGCAAGAAGGCCTTCGCTGGCTTCACGGTCGATGATCCCGATATCGTGCTGGTCGGCCGCGAGACGATCCTTCGCAACGGCGAGCCCGTCGGCTACCTCACCAGCGGCGGCTACGGCTACACGCTCGGCAAGAATGTCGGCTACGGATATGTGCGCCATGCAGATGGAGTCGACGATGCGTTCCTCGAGGACGGCGACTATGAACTCGTCGTCGCCATGGAACGTACGCCGACGAAGATTCATCTTGAACCGCTCTACGATCCAATGGCTGCGCGGGTGAAAGCCTGAAAGAGAGGAACGAAGGGCTGACGGATCTTCGTTCGCGTCGTAGGAGGTGGCCGCCTTTCGGCTGCTGAGGCGCGTAGAGTGGATTTTGTCCGGTTCTGCATCTGGGGCCGCATACGGTCGAACTTCCGCCACAGGGCGCTCTGTGGCGGTTCTTGCGCGTGTTCGGGTAGGGTTTTTGCTGGCGTAGGACGCGCTATGCGCTATTCTCGTGTGAAAGATATTTCATCGCGTGCTCTTGATTTCCACTCCTTCGCATGAAATATATTTCATTATGTGAATTATATTGACACGCAATGCATCCTGCGTTTAGGTGCTCATACCGGACTTCGAGGAGGAGGCCCGGTCTTCACTGAGATCAGCGGCGTCGAACCGACGCCCACGGGCTTTTTGGGAGGGGCTTTGCGCCCCGAGGAGGACACTTGCGCACTTTTTTCACGACGACCGCCATGGCGGTCCTTGCGACCACGCTTTTTGCCGGCGCCGCAGCCGCCGAGACGGAAAATCCGTTCCGCTGCAAGCCGGGCGAAAAATACGTCATGAACGTCATGGTTTCGGGCGTCGAATACTGGTTCCCGGTCTATGAAATGTTCAAGCAGGCCGGCCAGCAGCTGGGCTGCGAGACGGAATATACCGGCACGCCGGAATATGACGTCAACAAGCAGATCGCCACCTTCGATCAGGCGCTCGCGCAAAACCCGGCCGGCATTCTCGTACATCCGATGAACTCCGATCCGTTCATCGAGCCGATCAACCGCGCCATCGACCAGGGCACGGCCGTCGTGACCTTCGCCGCCGACTCGCCGCTCTCCAAGCGCGTCTCGTTCATCACCTCGGACAATACCCGCGAAGGCACCTATGCGGCCGACGCGATCGCCGAAAAAATGGGCGGCAAGGGCGAATATGCCGTCCTCGAGAACCCCGGCCAAGACAACCACGACAAGCGCATCGCCGCCTTCATCGCCCGCATGGAAGAGAAGTGGCCGGACATGAAGCTGGTCGGCCGCGCGGCATCCAACCAGGATCCGACCAAGGCCTATCAGGGGCTTTCCAGCCTCATCCAGGCCAATCCGAACCTCGGTGCGGTCTTCATGCCGGAAGCCAACTCGGCAATCGGTGCGGCACAGGCCAACAAGGAGGCCGGCGGCAAGGTCCTCGTGATGTGCGCCGACGTCAACGCCAACATCCTCGACATGATCAAGGCCGGCGAAGTCTTCGGCTCGATCAACCCGAACCAGGGCATGCAGGGCTATATGGGCTTCATGCTGCTGTGGCTTGCCAAGCATCCGGAACTCATCGACCCGATGAACGACGCCAAGCGCTCGGGCTTCAATCCGATGAGCATCCCGGTCGTCGACAACGGCCTCTCCATCGTCACGGCCGAAAACGCCGACGATTTCTACTGGGACAAGTACCTGAAGCGCCGCGGCACCAAGGGTATCGAGGAGTAATCTCCCGAGCGAACGCCATCCGCGCCTTGCGGCGCGGATGGTCTCGAAAGGAGAAGGAGGAAGACGATGGCGGAGCCGGTGCTCACCATTCATGGCGTGACCAAGCATTTCGGAGCGGTGAAGGCGTTGACGGATGTCGGCTTCACGCTCGAACGCGGCGAGGTCCATGCGCTCTGCGGCGAGAACGGTGCCGGCAAGTCGACGCTGATGAACATCATCGCCGGCGTGTTGCAGCCCACCGACGGCGAAATCCGCGTCGATGGCCAGCCGGTGCGCATAACGTCCCCCGCCGTCGCCCAGTCGCTCGGCATCGGCCTGGTGCACCAGGAAATCGCGCTCTGCCCGGATGCGACGGTCGCCGAAAACATGTTCATGGCGGCCACCAACCGCCGTCGCTCGCCCTTCATGAATTATGGCGCGCTGGAGCGCGATGCGCAGGCCGTGATGAACCGTCTCGCCGCCATCGACGTGCGCCGCAAGGTCGCCGACTTGCCGATTTCCAGCCAGCAGCTCGTCGAGATCGCCAAGGCGCTGACCCTCGACTGCCGCGTGCTGATCCTCGACGAACCGACCGCAGCCCTCACCGAAACCGAGGCGCAGCAGCTCTTTTCGATCATTCGCGACCTCAAGGCCAACGGCATCTCGATCATCTATATCAGCCACCGCATGGCCGAGATCTTTTCGCTTTGCGACCGCGTGACCGTGTTCCGCGACGGCCGCTACGTCTGCACGGATAACATCGCCGATATCACGCCCGACGACGTGGTGCGCCGCATGGTCGGCCGCGAGATTACGCAGCTCTATCCGGACAAGCTCGGTGCGGATGAAGCCTCCGGCGAAACGATCCTTGAGGTCGATGGCATCGGCGACGGCACGCGCTTTCACGATGTCAGCTTTGGCTTACGCAAAGGCGAAATCTTCGGCATCGGCGGCCTGATCGGCTCCGGTCGCACGGAGATCGCCGAAGGCATCTGCGGTCTTCGTCCCTGCACAACGGGCGCGGTGCGACTACACGGCAAAGCACAGACGATTTCGTCCTATTCCGATGCGGTGAAGGCGGGCGTCGTCTATCTCTCGGAAGACCGCAAGGGCTCCGGCGTATTTCTCGACATGTCGATCGCCCAGAACATTTCCGTGCTCGACCTGAAGGCGCTGACCAATGCCGCCGGCCTCTTGAACGGCCGCGCAGAGGCGACGCTGGCGGAGGATTTCGCCAAGCGCCTCGCCTTGCGCATGAGCGGTGTCGAAGCGCCGGTCAAATCGCTGTCGGGTGGCAACCAGCAGAAGGTGGCGATCGCCAAGCAGCTGGCCGTCAATCCGAAGGTTATCCTGATGGATGAGCCGACGCGCGGCATCGATGTCGGCGCCAAGACCGAAATTCACCGCCTTCTGCGCGAACTCGCGCGCTCGGGCATCGGCATCGTCGTCATCTCCTCGGAAATGCCGGAACTGCTCGGCCTTTGCGATCGTGTGCTGGTCGTCCGGGAGGGACGCATCGCAGGCGAACTGGGAGCTGACGAAATGTCGGAAGAAGCCGTGATCCGTCTGGCCTCCGGGCTCGGCGCGGCGAGGGCGGCCGATCATGCCGCGTGAGAAGAAACTGGGAGAGCGGGAAATGGCAATCGACACGATGGCGGGTGCTGCGCCGAAAACATCGTCTTTCAAGCGCATCGGCTCGATGCGCGAGGCCGGGCTGATCGCGATCATTCTGACGCTCGGCATCATCATGAGCTTCGCCTCGCCGCATTTCCTCACGCTCGGCAATTTCCGCGCCATGCTGATGAGCTTTTCGGTCGAAGGCATCGTCGTCGTCGGCATGACGATCCTGCTCATCGTCGGCGGCATCGATCTTGCCGTCGGCTCCGTCGTCTGCTTCGCGATGGTGCTGTCGGGCTCGCTTTTCCTCGCCGGGCTCGATCCATGGACGGCCTCGCTGATCGGCATTCTCGCCTCGAGTGCCATCGGCGGTGCCATGGGCTTCTTCGTGACGGTCGTGGGGCTCAATCACTTCATCACGTCGCTGGCGGCCATGGTGATCGTGCGCGGCCTTTGCCTCATCATCACCAAGGGCACGCCGCTGTCGCTCTTCACGCTGCCGGCCGCCTTCAAGGAAGTCGGGCAGGGCACCTTCTACGGCATTCCCTATGTCATCCTGATCTTCGTTGCCGTCGTCATCCTGTTCGATTTCCTGCTGCGCCGGGCGACCGCCTTTCGCAAGGTCTTCTACACCGGCAGCAACGAGAAGGCCGCGCTCTATTCCGGCATCAAGACCAACCAGGTGAAATTCTGGGTAACGGTGCTGTGCTCGACGCTCGCGGGCGTGGCCGGTGTGATCTACATGTCCCGCTTCGGTGCCGCCACCCCCACCTTCGGCGCCGGCATGGAGCTGAACATCATCGCCGCTGCCGTGATCGGCGGAGCCTCGCTCAGCGGCGGTTCGGGCACGGTCCTCGGTGCCATCCTCGGCATGGCGCTGCTGTCGCTCGTCACCTCGTCGCTCATCCTGCTCAACGTCTCCGTCTATTGGCAGGACATGATCAAGGGTTGCATTCTGCTCGCCGCCGTCTCCATCGATCACTTCATGCACAAGCGGAAGGCCAGCTGACATGCCCATCGCCAAACTGAAGCCCGCCCCGCGCGAAGAGATCGTCATCGCCCGCCAGATGCACCAGGCGCTCGTCCTGCACTTCCTGGAAGGCCTGACGCAGGCGCAGATCGCTGATCAACTCGGCCTGTCGCATGCCACCGTCAACCGCCTCATCAAGCGCGGCCGCCAGCTCGGCCTCGTCGAGATCAAGATCAAGTCGCCGATGGAGCCGCTGGTCGATCTGGAGGAGCGCTTGCTCGCACTCGGCGGCTTCAGCCGCGCGGTGGTGGTGCCGACCGTCTCCGACAATCCGCAGACCGCCCTTCAGGCGGTGGGAGAGGCGGCGGCACGCCTGCTTCTCGAAGAGATCGCCGATGGCGATACGATCTGCATTACCGGCGGCAAGGGCGTCAGCGCCGTCGTCGCCGGGCTGCAGGCCGCACGCCGCTACGATGTCGAGGTCATCCCGGCGACGGGCTGCGTGCAGGGCAAACACTATACCGACGTCAACCACGTCTCGACGCTGATGGCCGACCGGCTCGGCGGCCGCTCCTGGCAGATCCACGCGCCGCTTTTTGCCGACGATGCCGCGCAGCGCGCCATGCTGATCAATATGCGCTCCGTCGCCGATGTCTTCCAGCGGGCGCGCGAAGCGAAGGTCGCGGTGGTCGGCATCGGCTCGATCCTCAGCCAGGATTCGACCTATTACGACCTGCATCCCTCTTCCAGCGAGGACCGCAACGCCATCGAACATTCCGGCGCGAGTGCGGAACTGCTCGCCCATTTGCTCGATGGCGAAGGTCGGGTCTGCGACTATTCCCTCAACCGCGCGCTCGTCTCGCTGACGCTCGAGGAGTTCGAATCCATCCCGACGAAGATCGGCGTGGCGAGCGGCCTGAACAAGGCCGGCTCCATCCTCAGCGTGCTGCGCGGCAACCATCTCGATACGCTCGTCACCGACGAGGCGACCGGCGCGCGCATTCTCGAACTGGCATCCGAAGAAGGACTTTCCGCATGAGCGGCGAACAATTGACCCGCGCCATCGGGCGCTCCGGCGTAATCGCCTCCGCCGTCGGCCTCGGCACCTGGGCCATCGGCGGCTGGATGTGGGGGGGCACGGACGAGGCCGAATCCATCGCCGCCATCCAGGCCTCGCTCGATGCCGGCGTGACGCTGATCGACACAGCGCCCGCCTACGGCCTCGGCCGGTCGGAAGAAATCGTCGGCAAAGCCCTTGCCGGCCGCCGCGACAAGGCCGTCATCGCCACGAAATGCGGCCTCGTCTGGCACACGCAGAAGGGCAAGCATTTCTTCGATCAGGACGGCAAGCCGGTCCACCGTTATCTCGGCCGCGACGGGATCATCCACGAGGTCGAGGAAAGCCTACGCCGGCTCGGCACTGACTATATCGACCTCTACATCACCCATTGGCAGGACCCGACGACCCCCATCGAGGAGACCGTCGCGGCGCTGGAAGAGCTGAAGAAGGCCGGAAAGATCCGCGCCATCGGCGCCAGCAACGTCAACCGCTCGGAGCTGGAGCAATATATCTCGACCGGGTCGCTGGATGCGATCCAGGAGCGGTTCAGCATGATCGATCGCGAGATCGAGGCGGACCTGCTGCCGCTCACTGTTCAAGACGACGTGGCGACGCTCAGCTATTCCTCGCTGGCGCTCGGCCTGCTCTCCGGCACCATCGGGCCGGATCGGGTCTTCGCCGGCGACGACCAGCGCAAGGACAATCCACGCTTCTCCGTTGCGAACCGACAGAAGGCGAAGGATTTCTCCGATGCGATCCGCCCGGTGGCGGAACGGCATAGCGCCAGCATCGCGCAGGTGGTGATCGCCTGGACGCTGGCGCAGCCGGGCGTGACCTTTGCGCTCTGCGGCGCCCGAAACCCGGCGCAGGCGCTCGACAATGCACGGGCCGGAACGCTTCGGCTCGACACGGACGATCTTGCGGCCATCGACGCTGCCATCGCGGCAAAACTGGCCAATATGGACGGATAACGGACTGTCATCATGAACCGGACAGAGACATTGCACGGGCTCCGCCAGAGCCCGAAGGTGGACGTTTGCGTCCTCGGCGGCGGCATCAACGGGCTCAGCGTCTTCCGCGAGCTGGCGCTGCAGGGTGTCAACGTGCTGCTCGTCGAACAGGCGGATTATTGCTCCGGCGCAAGTGCGGCGCTCTCGCGTATGGTTCATGGCGGCCTGCGCTATCTTGAGAATGGCGAGTTCAGCCTCGTCAAGGAATCGCTCGTCGAGCGCGATCGGCTGCTGCGCAACGCGCCCCACTATGTCGCGCCGCTTGCGACCACGGTGCCGATCTTCGATACGTTCTCCGGTCTTGCCAATGGCGTGGTGCGCTTTCTGGGCCTCACCCGCCGCCCGAGCCGCCGCGGCGCCATCGCCATCAAGGCGGGCCTCGGGATCTACGACTTCCTGACGCGCAAGCGCGCGCTGATGCCGAAACACGAGTTCCGCAGCCGCCGGGCGACGCTGTCGAAATGGCCGGCGCTCAACTCGTCGATCCGCAATTCCGCGACCTATTACGACGCCTGGGTCAGCCATCCCGAGCGCATCGGCATCGAGCTGTTGCGCGATGGCCTGTCGGCCGGCCCAAATGCCAGGGCGCTGAACTATGCGAGCGTGGAAGCCAACGGCAGCGGCTATCTTTTGCGCGATGGTCTCACCGGCGAGGCGCTGCCTGTCGAGCCGCGTCTGATCATCAATGCCACCGGTGGCTGGATCGACATTGCCAACGGCACGCTGTTTGCGGACGAGGCACGGCCCGCACCGCTGATGGGCGGCACCAAGGGTTCGCACCTCATCATCGACAATCCCGCGCTGCGAGACATGCTCGACGGCCACATGATCTATTACGAGAACGAGGACGGGCGCATCTGCATCCTGTTCCCCTATCTCGGCAAGGTGCTGGTCGGCTCGACGGATATCCGCGTCGACGATCCCGGCACGGTGCGCTGCGAGGCGGACGAGCGCGACTACATCCTGCAATCGCTCGCCTTCGTGCTGCCGGGCGTCACGATCAGGCCGGAAGAAATCGTCTTCCAGTTCGCCGGCGTGCGTCCACTGCCGGCGAGCAAGGACAGCTTTACCGGCCGCATTCCGCGCGACCATTTCTGCACCGTGCTGGAAGGTAAGAACGGCGGGCCGCCGGTGCTGTGTATGATCGGCGGCAAATGGACGACCTTCCGCTCCTTCGGTGAGCTCGCCGCCAACATGGCGCTGGACCAGTTGGGCGTGACACGCCGTGTCGATACGGCGGAGCGGGCGATCGGCGGCGGGCGCGTCTTCCCGAAAGACCCGGAGCGCTGGGTCCGCGAGCTCGCCGCATCGACAGGCCTTCCCGTCGCGCGCATTGCGGTTCTCTTCGATCGCTATGGCACGGAAGCCGAGGACATCGCCCGCTTCATCGCGGTGAAACCGGACCATCCGCTGCCGCATGCGCTCTACAGCGCGCGGGAGCTTCAGTACCTCGTCCGCGCCGAGGCGGTCGAGCATCTGGACGACCTGCTGCTCCGCCGAACGACGCTGGCGATCTCGGGCGATCTGTCGCTTGCCATGGCCGAGGCGGCGCTGAATCTGCTCGCCACCGAAAAAGGCTGGTCTGCGCAAGAGGCAGACGAAGAGCGCAGCCGTTTCCTCAATCTCATGGATGAACGCTACGGCGTTACCGAACAAACCCTTTCCGCACGGAATGAACACAGGAGTGAACTATGCGAGACAACCGCAAAGTCCGGATGAACCGGCTGTTCGGCAACGGCCGTTGCCTTGACGTGGCGATCGACCACGGTGTGTGCAACGAGCCGTCCTTCCTCGACGGGCTGGAAAACGTTCCGGCGGTGGTGAAGGCGCTGGTCGATGCCGGACCAGATGCGATCCAGATGAACTACGGCCAGGCCGACCTGTTGCAGGACCTTCCTGGCAAGGACAAGCCGGCGCTCGTCATGCGCATCGACATGGGCAACCCCTATAACCGTATCCGCCATCGCGCCATGTGGGCGGTGCTACAGAACGAGGCCGAGCCGCTGATCGGCGCCTTGCAGATGGATGCGGCCTGCGTGGTCGTGAACCTCTTCATGCTGCCGGACGAGCCGGACCTCTTCCGCCAATGCGTGCAGAACATCGCGCGCGTGCGGACCGATTGCGAGAAATACGGCATGCCGCTGATGATCGAGCCGCTGGTCATGCAGCCCGTCACCGAGCGCGGCGGCTACATGGTCGATGGCGATGCCGACAAGATCGTCACCCTGACGCGGCTTGCCCGCGAAATGGGCGCCGATATCGTCAAGGCCGACCCGACGGCCCATGCCGAGGATTTCCACCGCGTCGTCGAGGCGGCGCGCTGCCCGGTTCTGGTGCGCGGCGGCGGCAAGGAAGACTTGTCCGCGGTCTTTTCGAAATCTGCCGCCTTGATGCAGCAGGGCGCAATGGGCATGGTCTATGGGCGCAACATCTACCAGCACGCCAATCCGAGCGCCGTGGTGCGCGGGCTGATGGCGATCATCCACAGGGACGCGAGCGGCGAGGAGGCCTACGCGCTCTATCAGCAGGGATGAGATGCCTGACGCTTGCGGGACAACCACGAGGCGATGTCCCGCAAGCGCGCGAGCGAACTGAACCTGGGAGGGGTTCTCTATGCAAAAATATCTTCTGGGGCTCGATGCGGGCAACACGGTCATCAAGGCCGTCATCTTCGATCTCGAGGGCCGTGAACTCGCCCATGCCGGGGAGGAGGGGCATAGCCGCATGCCGCAGCCCGGCCATGTCGAGCGCGATCTCGGCGAGCTCTGGGCCAATGCGAAACGTGTCATCCGCACCTGCCTCGACAAGGCAGGCATCGCGGCCGGCGATATCGCCGCGATCGGCTGCGCCGGCCACGGCAACGGGCTCTATGCGCTCGACCGGGATGGCGCCCCGCTGATCGGCATCCAGTCGATCGATACGCGCGCCACCGGTCTGGTCGAGGAATGGCTGGCCGAAGGCGTAGGCGACCGCACCTATCCGATCGCCCGCCAGCGCCCCTGGCCGGCCCAGACGCCGACGCTGCTCGCCTGGCTGAAGCGCTTCAGGCCCGATGTTTTCAAGCGTATCGGCACGGTGTTCTATTCCAAGGATTTCGTCGTGAACCGCCTGACGGGAAAGCGCGTCAGCGAGGTCTCGGACATGTCCGGTGCGGGCCTGCTCGATTTGGCCGCCCGCCGCTATGACAGGACGCTGATGGAGGCCTATGGTCTCGGCGATTGCATGGACCTCCTGCCGCCGCTGATCGAAAGCGCCGACATTGCCGGGCATGTGACGGAGGCCGTGGCGGTGGAAACCGGCCTTGCCGCCGGCACGCCCGTGGTCGGCGGTCTCTTCGATGTCGTCGCCTCGGCGCTCGGCTCCGGTGTTTCGCGCACGGGCAGCGCCTCGATCATCGCCGGCACGTGGAGCATCAACCAGGTGATCATCGACGGCCCGGACCTGAAAGGCCCGGTCTTCATGTCCTCCACCTTCGACCGCAGCCGCTATATGGCGATGGAAAACAGCGCCACCTCGGCGGCCAATCTCGAATGGCTGGTGCGGGAGTTCTTCGAGGGCGATCACCACGCCGAGGTCTCGCCCTTCGATGCCTGTTGCGCGCTTGCGGCGGCCGTGGAGCCTGCAGCGGACGATCCGCTTTACCATCCCTATCTCTACGGCGCCCAGCAGGATGGCCATGCACGGGCGGGTTTTTACGGCATGGCGGGCTGGCACACCAAGGGCCACCTGATCCGCGCCCTGCTGGAGGGCGTCGCCTTCGGCCATCGCCAGCATGTCGAGACGATCCGCAAGGCGGGCGCGACCTTCGAGGAGGCGGTGCTGTCGGGCGGCGGTTCGCGCAGCAAGCTCTGGCCGCAGATCTTTGCGGATGTGCTCGGTGTGCCGGTCTCGGTTGCCGCATCGCGTGAGACGGGGGCGCTCGGTGCGGCGATTGCGGCCGGCACGGGCGTCGGCCTCTTCGCCGATTTCACGGAAGGCGCTAAAGCCATGGTGCGCACGGAGCGGCACTATAAGCCGAATGCCGGCCTTGCCGCGCATTATGCGCGGCGCTACGCGCTTTACATCGATATCGCCGAAGCCATGACGCCGCTCTGGCGGCGGCTTGCGGCTTCGGAAAAGATGGCAACGGGAGTTGCAGCGTGAACCATCCGACCCCGGGCGACCGGATGCTCGCCGCCAAGTCCATTCGCCATGCCCGCAGCCTCATGCGGGCCAAAGCGATCGCGAAATTCCGCCCTGAAGAGATGCTGCCCGGCCGCGAATACCAGAGTGAGGACGAGCTGATCCGCCGCGCCGGCGATATCGCCACGACGATCTTCCACCCGGTTGGTACATGCAAGATGGGCAGCGACCCGATGGCGGTGGTCGATGCGAAGCTGCGCGTGCACGGGCTTGACCGGTTGCGTGTCGTCGATGCCTCGATCATGCCGACCATCGTTTCCGGCAACACCAACTCGCCCGTGATCATGATCGCGGAAAAGGCGGCCGAAGCGATGCTCGCGCGGGCCTAGCCGCCGATCTGGCCGAGGAAGCGCAGGACGGCATCGTTGAAGAGCGCCGGCCGTTGCAGCGGGGCGAAATGGCTGACACCGGGCAGGGTGGTGAGCGTGGCACGTGGAATAGTTGCGGCCAGATAGGCCGCGTGTTCCGGGCGGATGAACTCGTCATGCTCGCCGAGCACGATGGCGACGGGAACCGTGATCCCGGCAAGATCCTCGGCAGTGTAGTTCGGCTCGGTCTGCATCATCAGCGAGACGTCCGCCACGAAGGTGTCGAAGGTGTCCGGCGTCGCGGACAGGGCCTGATAATCCAGCCGGTGCCGGAGGAAGCAGCGGTCGAGCACGGGCGTCGGCTGGAATTCGAACGTGCCGCTCGGGTCCATGTTGCAGGCGAAGAAGAAGACGCCGCTGACGCGTTCCGGATGCCGGTCGGCCAGGATCAGCGCCGTGCAGGCGCCGTCGCTCCAGCCGACGAGGCTGGCCTTGTCGATGCCGAGATGGTTCATCACCGTCAGCACATCGCCGGCCATCCGGCCGTAGCTGAACGGCCGGGCATCGCGCGTGCTGCGGCCATGGCCGCGGCTGTCGATGACGATAACCGTCCTGCCGGCCGCAACAAGAGCCGGCACCTGGTTGCCCCAGTTGCCGGCATGGCCGAGACCGCCATGCAGCAGGACGACAGCCGGCCCGGTGCCGAAGACGGCGTGCCAGATCCGCGCGCCATCGTGTTCGACATGGCTTTGCACGCGCGGCGGCGGCAGCGGCGGCGCGCCGTCCCGTTCGAAAGCGATGAGGTCGTCGTCAGTCGTCTGCATCGGTCTCTCCTGCTGCTTTTGTCAAGGACGCGGGGCCCGGTCGTCCTACGACATCATTCGCTAAAAATCTGCACGGGGCAGTCGCGAACCCCTCCCGCGAGCAGCGCGGCATTTGCATAGCTGCATTGCACAATAAATGTTTTCCATCCGGTCAAAAACTGGGCATAGTGCACGCAGTTGATGCACACGGCGGTTTTCCTCCCAGTGCCGCCGCATCAGCTGTTCCCCTCTGGAGGTTTTTTAACCTTCACACTTCAATGGGCCGCGATTTCGCTGGCCCATTTTTTTTGCCTGCTCCCGGCGCTGTCCGAAAATGACGCGTTCTAAATGGAGCGATAAAATGCAATCTAGTGGTTGTATTAGCATTTTCATTACGCTCTTGTGTTCCAATTCCTGCTGCCGATGTGATGATGCGATGTCCGGATTTTCGGGCAATGTCACGGGCAGGGATGCGCATATGCGACGAGCGGGCGGGATGACGGCAAACGGGACGAGGCGAAGACAGACAGCCTGTAGCATCGCAGTCATATACCCGCAGAGCCGGGGTCTTGCATGACGAGGTCTCGCAAGACAACGCTGCGCCTCGTCGCCGTCGCCTGGCCTTTCGTTCTCATCGTCCTTCTCCAGACGGCACTTGCCACGTTCAGCCTTCAGGTCACGTCGTCGTTGCGGGCGTTCGTCAGCGGCGAAAGCCTGTGGTCGAAAGGCCAGCATGATGCGCTCTACTATCTCAACCGGTATGCCGAATCCGGCAACCGGTCCTTCGTCGCGCGCTATCACCAGGCCATGGCGGTGCCGCTGGGCGACCGCGCGGCACGGCTGGCGCTCGAGGCCGATCCGCCCGATGTCGACGCTGCCTTCGAAGGCTTTCTGGCCGGCGGCAACCATCCCGACGACATTCCAAACGTCATATGGCTGTTCCGCTATTTCCGCTGGCTGCCCGTCATGGAGGCCTGCATCCGCGACTGGCGCACAGCCGAAGGCGTGCTGTTGCAACTCCTGCCGATTGGCGAGAGCATCGATACGTCCCGCCACATCAACGAGAACGACCGGCGCGATATCATCCGCCAGCTCGACGAGATCAATGCGCTGGTGACGCCGCTGACGAAGCGCTTCTCGGACCGGCTGGGGGAGGGCACGCGGCAGGTGCAGACGGTGCTCTTCGTCAGCAATGCCGTCATGGCGCTCGTCTTCATCCTCCTGACCGTCTGGCGGTTGAACAGTTTCCTGGCGCATCGCCACGCCATCGAGGAACAGCTTTCCCACACGGCCAACCATGATGACCTCACGGGTCTTCCAAACCGTCGGCTCTTCGAGGAGCGGCTGACGCGCGCGCTGGCGGAGCCCGGCAGCCGCCACGCCTTGATGTTCATCGACCTCGACCAGTTCAAGGCCGTCAACGATAACGGGGGGCACGCAGCCGGCGACGCGCTGCTGCGCCGCATCTCGCACGATCTGGACAAGGCGATCCGCGGCACGGATCTGCTGGCGCGGCTGGGCGGCGACGAATTCGGCATCATCCTGCCGGACTGCGCGCCGGAGGATGCGCTGCGCATCGGCCTCAGGCTGCGTGAGATTGCCGAGGCGATCGATTTCGTCTGGAACGGCCACCGCTATTCGATCAGCGCCAGCATCGGCGTCGTCCATCTAGCCGGGCGCAGCTACACGCTGCAGGAGGCGCTCAGGGCGGCCGATATCGCCTGCTATATGGCCAAGGAAAAGGGCCGCAACCGCGTGCATGTCTTCGAGACGACGGATGCGGCGCAGACCCAGTTTGCCGCCAATCTCAACTGGGTGCAGCGCCTGCACCGCGCGCTGGAGGAAGACAGTTTCAGGCTGTTCTCGCAGAAAATCGCCACCATCGACGGCAGCGGCGCACCGGCCGAGCACTGCGAAATTCTGCTGCGTCTGGAAGAAGGCGGCAAGCTTCTGGCGCCCGGCGCCTTCATTCCGGCGGCCGAGCGGTTCGGCCTGATGCCGGCCCTCGACCGCTGGGTGGTGCGTCACGCGCTCGACATCATCAGCCGGCGAACCGGAGCCGCCTCATCTACGTATTCAATCAATCTCAGCGGCCTGACGCTGAAGGACGACACGTTCCTGCCCTTCCTGCGCGAGATGCTGCGCCGCAGCCGCGTGCCGGCTGATATGCTCTGCTTCGAGATCACCGAGACCAGCGCCATCGAGAATCTCGACGAGGCCATCGCCTTCATGAACGCCATGCGCGCCATGGGCTGCCGTTTCGCGCTCGACGATTTCGGCGTCGGCATGTCGTCGCTCACCTACCTCAAGCGCCTGCCGGTCGACTACGTGAAAATAGACGGCAGCTTCGTGCGCGACATGCTGACCGACAAGGCGGACTGGATGACGGTCGAGATGATCAACCAGATCTCGCATCTCGCCGGGCGCAAGACGATTGCCGAGTTCGTGGAGAATGCCGAGATTCTCGCCGCCCTGAAGACGATCGGCGTCGACTATGCGCAGGGCTATTTCCTCGGGCGGCCGGAGCCTTTCCTGCCGGGCGTTGCGGGCACCGTTATCCCCTTGCGTCGCGCCGACGTTGCTTAGGGCATTTACAGCAAAAGTGTGAAGCGGTTTTGCGTTCGGAAATGCGGAATTGTTCTAAGCCTGTTCGGCCCGCTCCAGCGCCTTCAACATCGTGCGTTCGGCAAGGTTGAGATAGGTCTCCATCTGCGCGGCGGCCTCGGCCGGCTTTCCCTGCTCCAGCAGCGTGACGATGGCGTCGTTCATGTCGACGAAAGGCGAATGCAGGTGCTCGGGATCGTTGAGGAGCCCGAAGCAGAGGCGCAGCTCCGCCGAGATGCGCTCGTAGAATTCGGTGAGCCGCGCGCTGTCCGAGAGGTCGATGATGGCCGAGTGAAAGATCATGTTGGCGCTGCCGACGCCGACCCAGTCGCCCGCATCGCGTTTTTTCTGCCCGTTGGCGACGGCATCGCGCATCACGCGGATGGCCGGGTGCTGCTGCCAGGCCTGGCGCAGCGCGCCGCATTCCAGCATGCGCCGCACGCGGTAGATATCGATGACGGAGGCCATGGAGGGCACAGTGACGAAAACGCCGCGATTGGCCTCATGGCGCAAAAGCCCGTCCTTGGTGAGCAGGCGGAAGGCTTCGCGCAGCGAATTGCGCGAGACGTCGAAGCGTTCGCTGAAGGCGGCTTCCGACAGGCGCTGGCCGGGCGAAAGCTCGCCTGAAATCAGGAGCGTGCGAATGTGCCGCGCCAACCGGTCCGCCAGCGGCAGGCCTTCTCCGTCTTCCGTCATGCTCTTCTCCCCGGCCGGGCAAATGATGCCCGGTGACCCTCTTTCCGCTCTGCCCTTAGCATGAATGCGGGGGCGGTGGCGCCGAAAATTGTGGCGAATCCTGTGCTATGTGATTGGTAAAGCGGCGATAATAAGGAACGATATAGAAATATTGTTGAACAATGTTGACATTTTTGTGTAGCAGTTCATCATTTGGGCATGAAACATCCGCGAGGGGCGGGTGCGTGAGAGCGGAGAAATCTCATGGAACGCAATGCTGCCGTGCCCGCGGGCCAGAGCGCGATCGCGCAGGGCCTCGAAACCGTCAAGTCCCGTCGTTCGGCGCTTGTCGCTGCGATCTTCCTGATGGCGACCAGCGCCATCGGTCCCGGTTTCATCACCCAGACGGCGACGTTTACGACGAAGCTCGGCGCCGCCTTTGCCTTCGGCATCCTCGCTTCCATCATCATCGATTTCGTGGTGCAGCTCAACATCTGGCGCATCGTCACGCTGACGCGCATGCGCGCCTCCGATGTCGCCAATGCGGCGATCCCCGGTTCCGGTTATCTGCTCGCCATCCTCGTCATCGTCGGCGGCCTGTTCTTCAATATCGGCAATATCGGCGGCACGGGTCTCGGCCTTAATGCCGTTTTCGGTCTCGACCCGAAGATCGGCGGGGCGATCAGCGCAGTGTTTTCGATCGGCATCTTCCTGTCGAAGCGTGCCGGCCTTGCCGTTGACCGCTTCATCATTTTTGCCGGTATCCTGATGATCGTGCTAACACTTTACGTCGCCTTCGTGTCCGGTCCGCCGGTCGGCGATGCCCTGTTCCAGACCTTCCTGCCCGATACGATCGACTTCGCCACGATCACCACCATCGTCGGCGGCACGGTCGGCGGCTACATCACCTATTCCGGTGCGCACCGGCTGCTCGACCGCGGCATGGTCGGCCAGGAGCATCTGCCGGCCGTCACCCGCGCCGCGCTGACCGGCATCGCCGTTACCGGCCTGATGCGCTATGTACTCTTCCTTGCCATTCTGGGCGTCGTTGCCAGCGGCGTCGTCATCGACACGGCGAGCCAGGCGGCAAACCCCGCAGCGCAGGCCTTCCAGGCGGCCTCCGGCGATTTCGGCCTGCGCCTCTTCGGCATCATCTTCTGGGCGGCCGCCATCACCAGCGTCATCGGCGCGGCCTATACGTCGGTCTCCTTCATCACGGTCTTCAAGCAGGATATCAGCGAGCGCGCCCGCAACCTCGCCACCGTGGTCTTCATTGCCATCTCGCTCGTCTGCTACCTGCTGATGACCACGCCGCCCGCCGCCATGCTGGTCTTCGTCGGCGGTCTCAACGGCCTCATCCTGCCGATCGGCCTTTCCATCTTCCTCTTCGCCGCCTGGAAGCGCGAAGACCTGATGGGCGGTTATCGCTATCCGCGTTGGCTGCTGGTGCTCGGCGCCCTGGTCTGCGCGCTCACATGGTATATGGGCTACAAGTCGGCCGGCACGATCTTCGGACTGCTGGGTCTCTAAAAGAAGAGGGAGGAAACCATGACAGCGATCGACCTCAACAGCGATCTCGGCGAAAGCTATGGCGCCTGGCGCATGGGCGACGACGCGGCGATGCTCGCCGTCGTCTCCTCCGCCAACATCGCCTGCGGTTTCCATGCCGGTGATCCGGCCGGCATTTTCCGCACGGTGAAGGCGGCGGCCGCAAACGGCGTCGTCATCGGCGCCCATGTTTCCTATCCCGACCGCGTCGGCTTCGGCCGCCGCGATCTGGATGCCACGTCCGAAGAGCTGATCGCCGACGTGATCTACCAGATCGGCGCGATCAAGGGCGTCGCGACCGCCGCCGGTACGGTGGTACGCTACGTCAAGCCGCACGGCGCGCTCTACAACCGCATCGCCTATGATGCGAAGCAGGGCCAAGCTGTTATCGACGGCATCAAGGCGGTCGATCCGTCGCTGATCCTGATGGGCCTTGCCAATGCGCCGATCCTCGATCTCGCCCGCAAGGCCGGCCTTGCCGTCGTCGCGGAAGCCTTTGCCGACCGTGCCTATACGCCGAAGGGCGAGCTCGTCTCGCGCCGCGAGGCCGGCTCCGTGCTGCATGACGAGAAGAAGATCGCCGACCGCATGGTGCAGCTCGCCCGCGAGGGCACGCTGGAAGCCATCGACGGCAGCACGATCCGGATCGAGGCGCAGTCGATCTGCGTGCATGGCGACAGCCCCGGCGCCGTTGCCATCGCCCAGGAAATCCGCCGTCGTTTCGAGGCGGAAGGCATCGCCATCCGCTCCTTCGCCGACAAGGCGTGAGGTGCGGCCATGACGCTTCCGACCGCCTATCTGGACCATGCCGACGCCACCGCCGCCCGTCAGGCTCGGGCCACCTACCGGGATGGGCTCGTCGCGCCCACCTCGGGCATCGCGCCGGGCTTCACCCAGGCCAACATGATCGTGCTGCCGCGCGACTGGGCCTTCGATTTCCTGCTCTACGCGCAGCGCAATCCCAAACCGTGCCCGGTGCTCGATGTCTCCGATCCGGGTTCGCCGACGACGCTGCTTGCGCCCGGTGCGGACCTGCGCACCGACCTGCCGCTCTACCGCATCTGGCGTGACGGCAAGCTTGCCGAGGAAACGCCCGACGCGACCGCCGCCTGGGCGGAGCGCGACGACCTCGTCGCCTTCCTGATTGGTTGCTCCTTCACCTTCGAGACGCCGATGGTGGAGGCGGGCATCGAGATCCGCCACATGACGGACAAGAGCAATGTGCCGATGTACCTGACCAACACGGCCTGCCGCCCGGCGGGCCGGCTGAAGGGCAATATGGTCGTTTCCATGCGGCCGATCCCGGCCTCGCGCGTCGCCGATGCCGCCACGATTTCCGGCCGCTTCCCGGCCGTGCACGGCGCGCCTGTGCATATCGGTTCGCCCGAAGACATCGGCATCGCCGATCTCGCCAAGCCGGATTTCGGCGATGCGGTGCGCATCGAGCCGGGCGAAGTGCCAGTCTTCTGGGCCTGCGGCGTCACCCCGCAAGCGGCCGTGATGGCGTCAGGTGTGCCCTTCGCCATCACCCATGCGCCGGGCTACATGTTCATCACCGATATTCCCGATTCCGCCTATCACGCGTGAGGCTTCGATGCGTTTTCTACCCGTCAGCCTGACCACCATCCTCGTCGAGCTTGCCGATCTCGACGAGACGCTCGCCCTCTTTGCCTCCTTGCAGGCCGATCCTATTGGCGGCATCGAGGAAATGGTGCCGGCCGCCCGCACGCTGATGATCCGTTTCCGCCCGGAAAAGGTCTCATCTTCGGATCTCGCGGCAGTCATCGCCACGCGCGATCTCTCGGCGAAGATCGCGCCCTCTGAGTATCTGGTGGAAATCCCGGTGCGCTATGACGGCGAGGACCTCGGCGACGCCGCTAATCTGACCGGCCTCAGCGTCGAAGAAGTCATCCGCCGCCACACGGAAAGCGAATTCACCGTCGCGTTCTGCGGCTTCGCGCCCGGCTTCGGCTATCTCGTCGGCGGCGATACCGCGCTGCATGTGCCGCGCCGCAAAAGCCCGCGCACCCGCATTCCGGCCGGCTCCGTGGCGCTGGCCGGCGCCTTCAGCGGCGTTTATCCGCAAGCGAGCCCCGGCGGCTGGCAGATTATCGGCACGACGCCCGTCAAGATGTGGGATATCGACCGCGACCCCGGCGCGCTGTTCCAGCCCGGCTACCGCGTGCGCTTTTTCGACATGGCGAAGGCGGGCAGGACCTTCAGCATCCCCGAACCGGCCGCCCGCCCGGAACGGGCCGTCGCGGCCAGCGATCCGCAGTTCAGGGTGCTCGCCGCGCCGATGCCTGCGGTTTTCCAGGATCTCGGCCGCTTCGGCCAGACGGGGCAGGGCGTCTCCGCGTCCGGCGCGCTCGACCGTGGCGCTTTCAATGCTGCAAACCGCATCGTCGGCAATCCGGTCAACACGCCCGCCCTCGAGCTTACCCTCGGCGGCTTCTCCTTCGAGAGCAACGTCCGCGCGGTGATCGGCCTTGCCGGCGCGCCCTGTCCGGTGACGGTGCGCGATGCCGAAGGCCGCAATCGGGATTTTCAGACCTGGCAGCCGATCGCGTTGGAAGCCGGCGACGTCGTCACCATCGGCCATCCGAAGGCCGGCATGCGTGCCTATCTCGCGGTACGCGGCGGTTTCGACGTCGCGCCGGTTCTCGGCAGTGCCGCGACCGATACGCTCGCCGTCGTCGGCCCGCAGCCGGTCACGGCGGGAACGGTGCTGGTGCTGAAGGGCCGCAACGGAGGGCTGACTAGCGTCTCCACCGATGAAATCCCGGCCTTTGATGCGCCGTCGGTAAGCGACGTTGTGACGCTCGACGTGGTGCTTGGCCCACGCGCGGACTGGTTCACCCAGAAGGGGCTGGAAACGCTGACGAGCCAGCTCTGGCAGGTCACGCCGCAATCGAGCCGCGTCGGCATCCGCCTTGCCGGCGACGTGCCGCTGGAGCGCAGAGATAGCGCGGAACTGCCGAGCGAGGGCACGGCGACGGGCGCAATCCAGGTGCCGCACAGCGGCCAGCCGGTGCTCTTCCTCGCCGATCACCCGCTGACCGGCGGGTATCCCGTCATCGGCGCGGTCGCCGAATACCATCTGGATCTGGCCGGCCAGATCCCCATCAACGCAAAGATCCGTTTCCGTCCGGTCGGCCCCTTCGCCGATACCGCCGCAAGCCGCTAGGAGAGTGCCATGAAGAAAGTGCTGATTGCCAATCGCGGCGAAATCGCCGTGCGCATCCTGCGCGCCTGCAGGGATTATGGGCTGCAATCCGTCGCCGTCTATGCCGATCCGGATGCCGACGCGCTCTTCGTGCGTCTGGCCGACGAAGCCTACGGCCTTGGCGGCGTGCGGCCGGCGGAAACCTATCTCGACATCGAAAAACTGATCGCGATCGCCAAGCGGTCCGGTGCGGATGCCGTGCATCCGGGCTACGGCTTCCTGTCGGAAAACGCCCGGTTCGCCAAGGCGGTGCAGGAGGCCGGCCTGACCTGGATCGGACCCGATCCCGACGTCATCGTGGCGCTGGGCGACAAGGTCGAGGCGCGCCGCATCGCCCAGAGCGTCGGGGCGCCGCTCGTGGCCGGCAGCGACGGTCCGGTGTCCACGGCGGCCGAAGTGATCGCCTTTGCGGAACAGCATGGCCTGCCGGTCGCCATCAAGGCCGCGCATGGCGGCGGCGGGCGCGGCATCAAGGTCGCCTGGAAAATGGAAGAGGTCGCCGATCTCTACGAATCCGCCGTGCGCGAGGCGACCGTCGCCTTCGGCCGCGGTGAATGTTTCCTCGAACGGTTCCTCGACCGCCCGCGCCATATCGAGGCGCAAGTCATCGCCGACAAACACGGCAATGTGCTGGTTCTCGGCACCCGCGACTGCTCCGCGCAGCGCCGCAACCAGAAGCTCATCGAGGAGGCGCCGGCGCCCTTCCTTTCGCCCGAACAGCGCGAACGGATCCACGCCGCCGCCAAAGCGATCTGCGCGGCCGCCGGCTATTCCGGTGCCGGCACGGTGGAGTTCCTGCTCGGCCTCGACGGTACGATCTCCTTCCTCGAGGTCAACACCCGCCTGCAGGTGGAGCATCCCGTCACCGAGGAGACGACGGGCATCGATCTCGTCATCGAGCAGTTCCGCGTCGCCGAAGGCCAGCGCCTGACGCTCCTTGAAACGCCGACGCCGCGCGGCCATTCCATCGAGTTCCGCATCAATGCGGAAGACCCCGGCCGCGGCTTCCTGCCGACGCCGGGCGCCATCACCGCCTTCGATCCGCCCTCCGGCCCCGGCGTGCGCCTCGACAGCGGCGTCGTCACCGGCTCCACCATCCCCGGCGTTTTCGACTCCTTGATGGCCAAGCTCATCGTGACCGGAGCTACCCGCGAGGAGGCGCTGCGCCGGGCGCGCCGGGCGCTGAAGGAATTTCGCATCGAGGGTGTCGCGACCGTCCTGCCGTTCCACCGCGCCGCCATCGACACCGAGGATTTCATCGGAACCGATGGCTTCAAGGTGCATACCCGCTGGATCGAGACCGATTTTGCCGCCATGCCGGAGGCCTCGGCCCGGCCGGAGCCGGCAGCCGACCCGACGCTGATCCGCACCCATCTCGAAGTCGACGGCAAGCGTGTTTCGCTGGCGCTGCCAAGCCTGCTTCTTGCTGGGTTTGGTGCGGCCGGGCAGGGCACGGCAACCACAGGCGGCGGCAAGCCTGCCGAGGACGGCATCGCCGCCCCGGTTTCGGGCACGCTGCAGGCCTTCAAGATCGCCGACGGCGCGACCGTCGCCGAAGGCGAGCTGGTCGCCGTCATGGAGGCGATGAAGATGGAAACGCAGGTGCTCGCCCCCAAGGCCGGCCGGCTGCGCCTGCGCGTCAAGGAAGGCGACTATATTCAGGCCGGCGATGCCTTGATGGTTTTCGAGGGCTGACCGCCCATCCCAAATGGGACATTGACCCGAACGGGCAGCACTTGCCTTAATCCCCTCGGATTTTTCATCTGGGGGACACATGGTACGCACGCTTCAAAGCACGCCGAAGGCCGATGGTTTTCGCGCACCGGGAGAATTCGAGCCGAAGGCCGGCTGCTGGCTGATCTGGCCGGAGCGGCCCGATACCTGGCGTCTCGGCGCCAAGCCCGCGCAGAAGCTTTTTGCGCGGGTCGCGGCGGCGATTGCCGAGAGCGAGCCCGTCACCATCGCCGTCTCGTCGCGTCAATGGCTGAATGCCCGCGCCATGCTGCCGGAAAGCGTGCGCCTCGTCGAAATGTCGACGGACGATTCCTGGCTGCGCGACAGCGGCCCGAATTTCGTCATCAACGATCATGGCGTGGTGCGCGGCGTCGATTGGACCTTCAACGCCTATGGCGGCCATGACGGCGGCCTCTACGCGCCGTGGAACCTCGACGACCTCGCCGCCCGCAAGGTGCTGGAAACCGAGAACCTGGACCGCTACCGCTCGACGCTGATCGCCGAGGGCGGCGGCCTGCAATGCGACGGGCAGGGCACGCTGATCACTACGGAACAGTGCCTGCTCAACCCCAACCGCAACGGTCATCTCGGCAAGGCCGAAGTCGAAAAGCAACTTTCCGATTATCTTGGTCTCGAACACGTGATCTGGCTGCCGCGCGGCTTCTGCTTCGACGAGACGGATGGCCATGTCGACGACGTTTGCTGTTTCGTGCGGCCCGGCGTGGTGGCGATGAGCTGGACGGAAGACCGCGACGATCCGCAATACGAGATCGTGCGCGAGGTGGAGGACGTGCTGCGCTCGGCCCGCGATGCGCGCGGCCGGTCGCTGGAGGTGCACCGCATCCTGCATCCCCGCCCGATCGAGATGACGGCGGAGGAGGCGGCGGGCGTCGATCAGGTCGACAGCACCTGGGCGCGGCCCGCCGGCAACCGCATCGCGGCGACCTATATCAACTACTATCCCGGCAATTCCGCCGTCGTCGTCCCGCAGTTCGACGACGAGAAGCTCGATTTGGCTGCCAAGGCCAAGCTTGCCGAACTCTTCCCCGATCACCGCATCACCGGCATCGAGAATTCCCGCGAAATCCTGCTCGGCGGCGGTAATGTCGCCTGCATCACCCTGCCGGTCTATGCCGGCCCGACGAAAGCCTGAGGAGAAGACCATGCGCAAGACTGCTCTCGTCTCGGCCCTCGCTCTGCTCGCCGCCATGGGCGGTGCGCGGGCGCAGGAGGAAAAGGTCGTCAACGTCTATAACTGGTCGGATTACATCGCGCCGGATACGGCGGGAAAGTTCGAGAAGGAAACCGGCATCCGCGTCGTCTACGACGTCTATGACGGCAACGAGGTGCTGGAAACCAAGATGCTGACCGGCGGCTCGGGCTACGATGTCGTCTATCCCTCGGCCTATCCGTTCCTGAAAAATCAGGTAAAGGCGGGCGCCTTCCAGCCGCTCGACAAGGCGAAGCTTTCGAATATCGGCAAGCTCGATCCGCAGGCGCTGAAGCTGATTTCGGGCGCCGATCCCGATAATACCTACGCCGTGCCCTACATGTCCGTCACCGACGGCATCGGCTACAATATCGCCGCGGTCAAGGAGCGCATGCCCGACGCCCCGGTCGACAGCTTCGCCATGGTCTTCGATCCCGCCATCGTCGAGAAGTTCGCCGATTGCGGTGTGGCCATACTGGATGCGCCGGCCGAGATCATCCCGATGGCGATGAACTATCTCGGCATCGATCCACATTCGACGAGCCCGGACGATATCGCCAAGGCAGAGGAGCTGCTGCTCAAGGTGCGCCCGCACATCCGCTATTTCCATTCCTCGCGCTATATCAACGACCTCGCCAACGGCGATATCTGTGTCGTGCTCGGCTGGTCGGGCGATATCCTGCAGGCCAAGGCGCGTGCGGCCGAAAGCGAGAAGAAGCTGGAGATTGCCTATGCCATTCCGAAGGAGGGCACGCTGATCAACTTCGACACAATGGCCGTGCCGAAGGATGCGCCGCATCCGGAAAACGCGCTCGCCTGGATCGATTTCAACATGCGGCCGGAGATCGCGGCGGCCAATTCCAGCTATGTCTCCTATGCCAATCCGATCCCGGAATCGCTGCCGCTGATGGATCAGGCCGTGGCGAAGGATCCCGGCGTCTTCCCGCCGGATGACGTGAAGGCCAAGCTCTTCGTGGTGGAAACGAGTGACGCCAAGCTGTTGCGCCTGCAGAACCGCCTGTGGACGCGGGTCGTGTCAGGGCAGTGAGGGCAGCGCGCGGCCGCCATCGCGTGCGGCGGCCATCAGCTCGACCTGCGAATGAATGCCGAGCTTGCGGTAGACCGTCTTGATGTGGTTGCGCACCGTGCCGGGCGAGATGGAGAGGTCGCGCGAAATGGCTTTCGCGCAGCCGCCGTCGATGAGGAGGAGGGCGATCTGGCGTTCGCGCGTGCTGAGTTCGCCCAGCGACAGCAGGCTTTCACCCGCCGGCCGCCATTGCCGCCACAAGCGCTCCAGCACCATGCGGGTCGCCTTGGCAGTGGCTTCCGCCATCGCGACATCCTCGGCGCCGAAGGGGCGGGCGCCACGACGGCGCAGATAGGTGACGAAGCCCGCGGCATTGCGGTCGAAATTGAAGACGCCGGTGATCTCGTCGAAGCTGCCCGACGGTTCGTAGAAATCCCGGTAATAGGCGCTGGTGTGGAAATCGCCCTTGTCGAGCGCGGAGAGCGGCAGCAGGAAATCCTGCCTTGAGCCGGCGAACCGGCGGAAGAACGGGTCCTGCTGGTATTTGCGCGTGTCGTAATTGTGGTTCCAGTGGTCCGGATCGCGCTCGTAGATGGTGATCGAGGCGCTGTCGCGCAGATAGAGGCCGATATAGACCTGGTCGGAGGCGATGAGATCCCGCGCGCCGGCCGTGAAATGCGCCGAAATATCCTCGGGCAAAGTGGCGCTGACAGCGGAGGCGATGCCGCTACTCCAGCGCTGGAGCTGTTCGAAGGTGAGGTTCGGGCGCATGGCGACAGGATAGACGGGGCGGCCGGGAATTCAAGCGACCCTTGCCGATGGGCTGGGACGTCTGTCAGTTTACCCCATCCATGACGAGCGGCGCGCAATGCAGGTAGCGTGCGACCTTGCGCTTTGCGGTGATATCGGTCCAGACCAGCTCGACCTGGCTTGAGCTGAGGCCCGTCGCCGCGGCAATCGCCTCGGCCGGCAAGCCGTGGTTCAGCCCGTAGAGGCAGATGTCCATCTTGTCGTAGGGCAGGGCGAAATAAAATTCCTCCTGCGTTTGCGGCAGGGAATAGGTGTCCGTCGTCGGCGGGCGCGCGAGGATTTCGGCGGGTACGCCGAGATAGGCGGCGAGCTGATAGACCTGCGATTTGTAAAGATGGGCGATCGGCTTGATGTCGGCTGCGCCATCGCCGTTCTTCACGAAGAAGCCCTGATCGTATTCCAGCCGGTTCGGCGTGCCGAGCACGGCGAAATTCAGCCGGTCGGCGTGGTAATATTCGAGCTGCTTGCGGCTGCGCTGCTTCATGTTCGTTGCCGCGACGATACCGAGATAGGCGCTGGCCGGCAGGCGCACCTTGCGCATCTCGCCTTCGGGCGTGCGCACGACGAGCGAGGAAATGTTGTAGCCGCCCGTCGTCATCGTGCTGTCGAAGACGATCTTCGAGGCCCAGCCGTCGCCGTATTCGGGCACGGCCTCGCGGATGGCGGCGTCGCGGCGCGCGTAGCAGCCCATGGCGGCGAGCGCCGGGCCGATATCCTCAAGCGTGCTGTCGATGCCGAAGGTGTCCGCGACCGCGCGGCCGAGCCGCAGGCTTTCCGGGTCGGAATCGTTTTCCGGCATATAGAGGGCAAAGACATTCTTCGCGCCGAGCGCCTTGGCGGCGAGCGCGGCGCAGAGGCTGGAATCGATGCCGCCCGAAAGGCCGAGCACCAGCCCGCGCTTGCGCAGGTCAAGCCGCAGCTTCTCGCGCAGCCATTGCGAGATGCGTTCCACCTCGGCGGCGGGATCGAGCACGAGCGGGGCGAAGGCGGGGATATGGGACATCATTTCGATCCTGTCGGGTTGGCGGGCAGGGCGGCGAGGCGGCGGCTGGCCTTGCCGCTGTCGGTTTTGGGCAGCGTGTCGCGGAATTCGACCGATTTCGGCACCATGTGGTCTTCGAGGTGGCGGGCGCAGAACCGCAGCACGTCGCGCTCGGTGAGGGATGTGTCGGAGGCGACGACGACAGCCTTGATGGCCTCGCCGAGCACTTCATGCGGCACGCCGACGACGAGAGCCTCGATTATGCCGGGCATGCGGCACAGCACCTCCTCCACCGCCTGCGGCGCGACCTTCTCGCCGCGCGACTTGATGATGTCGTCCATGCGGGAGACGAAGGTGAGGTAGCCATCGGCATCGGCGGTGAAGAGATCGCCGGTATGGAGGCGAAGCGCGCCGGTTCCGGGCACGGGGCGCAAGGCGCGGTCTGTGGCGGCCGCATTGCGCCAGTAGCCGTGCATGACATGCGGTCCCTCGATGACGAGTTCGCCGATCGTGCCGGGCGCAACGGCCTCGCCGGCCTCGTCCGCCACCACGGCTTTCGTGCCGGGTATGGCGATGCCGACCGAGCCGCGCTTTGCATCGAGCGTGTCGGGCGGAAGCCAGGTGGCGCGGGTGCATTCGGTCTGGCCGTACATGCAGAAGAGTTTCGTATGCGGCAGGAAGGCGCGCAGCCAATCGAGATGGGCGAGCGGCAGGGGTGCTGCGGCGCTGGTGACGTAGCGCAGGCTTGCAAAGAGCGACGCGTCGAGATCGCGCGCCTGCATCATCATCGCCGCCATGGCCGGCACGAGCGGGAAACCGGTGACGCGCTCGTTGCGGATCGTCTCGAAGACGGCCTGCGGGAAGGCGAAGGATTTTTCGATGACCAGCGTCGCGCCTGACAGGATCGTCGTCACCAGCTGGTTGAGCCCATAGCCGAAGGACATCGGCAGGACGACGAGGATAATGTCGGCGGCGCTGTTTTCGAGGTAGCGGGTGATCGACCGCGCCGCGGCGTCGAGCGTATCGTGGCCGTGCATCACGCCCTTCGGCTCGCCGGTCGAGCCGGAGGTGTAGATCAACGCGGCGAGATCCGTGCTGGGGAAATCCTCGGCTGGGACTAAGGGACCGGCCTCGAGCGCTGCATCGAAACTCATGCCCTCGCCGGCGACGAGGCGTGGCAGGGCGGCTAGCGCGGAGTTTTCCCCGACAAGCCGTTCCAGACGGCTTTCGACGATGACGAGCGCGGGTTCGCAATTATGGGCGATGGCGGAGAGCCGCTCGGCCTTGGTCGCGGGATTGAGGGGGCAGATCGCGGCCCCCGCAATCCAGGTCGCAAAAACGGCGACGGCGGTGCGCCAGTTATTGTCGAGCAAGACGAGCACGCGGTCTCCGCGTCGCACGCCTTGGGCATGAAGCGTCGTCGCGAGGCGCCGGGAGAGATCGAGCAGGCGGTCGTAGCTGAGGCACACCTCGCCGGAGACGATCGCCGTCTTGGCGCCGTCCTGCGCAGCACTGGCCTCAAGGTAATGCTCGATCCGCATCGCGTCTCAGGCGGCCTGTTTGCGGGCGATGAAGCCCGCAATGCGGTCGATCGTGTCGAGATTGGCAGGCACGATATCGGCATCCGCGATGGAGATCGCGAAGCGTTCCTCCAGGAAGCCGACCAGCTCGAGAATGCCGGTGGAATCGATCAGGTCGTTGTCGATCAGCGAGAGATCGGCCGCGAGCGGCTGGCTGTCGTCGCCGAACAGGAAGTTTTCCACGATGAAGGCGCGGATGGTGGTTCTGGTTGCGTCGGACATATCAGGGGGGCCCCTCCCTAGGTTTGGTGTGTCGATGGCGCGGCCGCGCCGAGAAGCTGCGCCGAAAGAATGCCGATGAAAGCGGCGTTGTCGCGGAAACCGCTCGCCTGCCCCTTGAGGACCTTGTCCTTCAGCTTGCCGACCGCCGGTCCGTTGAAGAGGCCGCCTTCGGCAAGCCGCACCGGCGAAAGGATCTGGTCGAGATAGGCCGGCGTGTCGGGTGCGGCAAAGCTTTCGCTGTCGGGGGCACGGTAAGGCTGTTTGGGCCGCTCTACGATCGCCTCGGGCACGAGGCCGCGGGCGGCTTCCTTGAGGATATGTTTTTCGCGCAGGCCCCGCAGCTTGGCCTCCGGCGGAAGGTTGGCGGCGAAAGCGACGACGCGGGGATCGAGGAAAGGGAAACGGCCCTCCACGCCATTGGCCATCATCACGCGGTCGCCTTGGCTGGACAGGATATAGCCCGGCAGCAGAAAGGCCGTTTCGAGATATTGCGCCTGATGCAGAGTATGCCAGCGGCCGAAATCCGCCGGCAGCCGGTCGGCAAGCTCCGCGGCGGCATCGTAGTCGCCAAGCGTGTTTTTGAGATCGGGCGAGAAGAACAGTTTGGCGGCTGCCGTTGAGCGGAAGCGGGGGCGGTGGGAATAGAGCGGGTCGTCATGCGCTTCCGCGCCGAAGGCGAAGAAGCGGGCGAGATAATCCGGCGACTGCTGCTGCAGGCCCGGCAGGTAGGGATAGAGCCGCTGGAAGAGACGTGGACGGCGGGCCGAACCCGGCTGGCGGCCGCAGAAGCGGCGCACGCGCGCCTCGCGGAAAAGATCGTAGCCGGCGAAGATCTCGTCCGCCCCTTCGCCCGTCAGCACCACCTTCATGCCGCGTTCGCGCACGCGGGCGGCGAGCCGGTAAAGGGGCACGGGCGCGGTGCGCAGGATCGGGCATTCGATATGGCGCATCACCGCCGGAAGGCTGTCGGCGATCGCCGCCGTGGTGCATTCCACGCTGTCGGCCTCGGTGTTCAATGCTGCCGCCATCTGGCGCTGCCAGCTGCTTTCGTCATGCTCTTCGCTGCGGAAGGTGAGCGAAAAGGTGCGCAGGCCGTGGGTGACGGTGCGCGCGGCGAGTGCTGCGATCAGCGAGGAATCGAGGCCGCCGGAGAGATAGGCGCCAACGGGCACGTCGGCGCGCAGCCGGATGCGGGTGGCGTCGGAGAGCAGCGCCCGCAATTCCTCCACCTGTTCGCCCATCGGACGGGCGGACGGCACGTCGGCACGATCGGGATAAGACAGCTGCCACCAGGGACGGATGGTGCGTGTGCCATCCTTCACCAGCATCCGGTGGCCGGGCGGCAGTTCATGGATGCCGCGATAGGCCGTGCGCGGCGGAAGGGGGCACCAGAGCGTAAAGATCTGGTCGAGCGCGACAGGATCGATCTCCGCCGTCATGCCGGGAAGCGCAAGCAGCGCCTTGATCTCCGAGGCGAAGAACAGCGCGCCCGCATGCTCGGTGTAGAAGAGCGGCCGCACACCCATGCGGTCGCGTGCCAGAAGCAGCGTGCGGTTGCGTGCATCATGCAGCGCGAAGGCGAAGTCGCCGTTGAAATCCGCAAGGCAGTCGGTGCCCTTGGCCGCGTAGGCCTTCAGCAACACTTCGGTGTCGGAGCTCGTCCGGAAGCGGTGGCCGTGCGCCTTGAGGTCTTCGCGCAGCTCGACATAATTGAAGATCTCACCGTTGAAGGAGACGGCGATGTCCGCGTCGTCCGAGACCATCGGCTGGGCGCCGTCGGCAAGGCCGACGATGGAAAGGCGGGTATGGGTAAGGCCGGTGTCCCCGCGCACAAGCACGCCCTCGCCATCCGGTCCGCGGTGGCGAAGGGCGGCAACCATGCGGGACAGGTAGTCCGCACCCTGTTCGGTCGAAAAATGTCCTCCGTGATAGCCCGCTATCCCGCACATGCCGGGCTACTCGAAACGGTCGCCAATGAGGCGCGTCCAGCCCTCGCCGGCCAGGCCGTTGAGGAAGGGCTGGCCGTGCGTCAGGGCGGCGAGGATGGCCGGATCGCGGGCATGCACGACGGTCGAGGAGGTATGCAGGAAGGCGCATTTCTTGCCGATCATGGCCTGAAGCAATTGCGGCTGCGTGCGGCCCCGGATCGCGACGAGACCGCGTTCATAGGCATTGCGGATGAGGCAATCGATGACGATGGATTCCTGCCCCGGTGCCGCCATGACCTGCACGACACGGCCGATGCCGCCGGGATTTCCATAATAAAGATAGAGGCCGACCGGCTTGCCGGTCCGGGTGCGCACAATGTGCTGGACGCGCTCGCCATGCAGTGCTTTGCGTTCGGCATGCCGCAGCATGCCTTCCAGCGTGGCCTGATCCCAGACCGGGCGCAACGGAAACGGCTTGACCAGATCGCGGCAGAGTGCTGCGAATTCGGCATTATCGGCCGCGGTCGCCTCGAAAGCATCGGCCTTGCCGGCGCGCGGCGTGTAGTGCGACCACGACGGATTGTCGTCTTGCCGGCAGAGAATCGCATCGCCGAGTTTCGCGAAAGGCGACAGCAGGCGCACGGCCGAAATTTTTGCAGCCGCCGCTTCCAGCACGAAAGCGGCGGGCTTGAAAATGCGCAGCCATTCCAGGCTGTAGGGGGCCAGCACGCCCGCCCGCATCGACCGCCACATGTCGGTGGAGACGTCGTTGGAAGTCTCGCTGAAGGAGAGGTCCTGCGGGCCGGAGAGGGTGTCGCGCAGCAGGCGGGCACCGGCGAAAGGGTCGCTGTCGCGGTCGTCGCTGGCGAAGGTGCCGCAATTGGCGGCGAGCAGGCGGCGCCCTTCGAATTCCATTTCGACGGGCAGCACGCCGAGGAAGCCCGAGACGGTGCCGTCGGCGCGCACATGCACGCGCGAGACAAGACCGGTGTCGCGGCTGGCCTCGCCAAGGAAGAGCGTTTGGAGATAGGTTTTCAGCGCGTCGCTTGCCGGCGCGTCGGTCTTACGCAGCAGCCGCTGGAAAAGGCTTGCCACCGCATCGACATCTCCTGCCTCAAACGAACGTACGCTCGACATCGCGACCCACTCAGACCCTGTGCCATTCCGGTTCGCGGCAAAGACTTGCCGTCCGCTTTCCTTACGTGAGGAGCGTGAAGAAAGGGTCAAGACGCGAAAAACGGCGCCGCTTCTGGGCGGCGCCGGTTCGCTTTACATGGCGTGGCCGCCGATATAGCCGAGCGAAGCCGCTGCCATCCAGACCGCCATGGCGATCATCATCAGGTTTTCCGTCAACGAGATGAAACCGAGCGGAACGTTGCTTGCGCCGCCGACGCACGCGCATTTCAGTTCACGCTTGTCGATGTAAACAGCCTTGAACACCGAGACCGCGCCGATCGTGCCGATGAAGAGGGCGATCGGGACCGACAGCCAAGTCAGCGCGCCCGCCACCATCAGCACGCCGGCCAGGCCCTCCGCATAAGGGTAGATATAGCTGTAAGGCACCCAGCGCTTGGCGAGCAGGTCGTAGTTGAGGAACATGGTGGCGAAGCTTTCCACGTTCTGCAGCTTGAGCAGCGCCAGCACCACCATCGAGAAGGCGATGAACCACTCGGCGGCACGCAGCGTGAAGGGCGAGCCGCTGACGGCATAGCTTGCCGCCATGGCGGTCAGCGCCGTCAGCGTGAAGAGCACGACGACTGGCCGATAGGTTGTGGCCTTGGGGTCGGCGACGGGCTTGCCGAGATAGCGGCGCAGGTCGTCATAGCCGCCGACCCTGACGCCGCCGATGAAGACCTGCGGTGTGGTGGCGACGCCATGCTCGGCCTTGAAGGCGTCGGTCGCTTCACGGGTCGTCAGATGGTGGTCCTCCACCTCATAGCCCGAGCGCTTGAGCAGGTCCTTCGCCTTGAGGCCATAGGGGCAGGTGTGGCTTTCCATCACCATGCGGTAGAGGACGGCCTTCTTGGTATCCTGGATTTTGTCCAACATCTCACGTCTCCTGTCTTGTGAAATCATTGGCAGGACTATAGGTTCCGTACCATGGTACAGAGTCAACAGCCAAAAGACCTGACGATCGGAAAATTTGCGGCGGCGGCGGATGTCGGCGTCGAGACGGTGCGGTTTTACCAGCGCCGGGGCCTGCTTTCGACGCCCAAGCGCATCGACGGGTTCCGCCATTACGGCGAAAGCGACGTCAGTCGCCTGCGGTTCATCCGCCAGGCACAGGCGGCCGGTTTCACGCTGGAGGAAATCCGCCAATTGCTGGCGCTCGATTCCGGCGAGGATCGCGCCGCGGCGCGTGAGATGGCGTCGAAACGCATTGCCGAACTCGATGCGCGCATGGAGGCGCTGCAGCATGCGCGGGCCTCGCTGCAGAAGCTGGTTTCGGAATGCGCCGTCGGCAAGACCGGACCGTGCCCGATCCTCAAATCCTTCGGTGCCTGAGGCGCAGCCGTTCAGCCCGCGGAAAGCTCATCTATGAGGCGGGCGAGCATCGCGTCGCAGCGCGCAAGCTGCTCCGCGCTGACGAATTCGTCCGGCTTGTGCCCCTGGTCCATGAAGCCCGGGCCGCAGATGGCGGTGGACATGCCCAATTCCTGATCGAAAAGCCCGCCTTCGGTGCCGAAGGCGACCTTGAGCGTGCGGTCGTCGCCCAGGATCCTCTTGAGGAGGGTCACGACCGGTGCATCCGCATCGGTGTTGAGGCCGGGATAGCCCGAGACGGGTGCGATCTCGATGCAGGCCATGGGAAAGCGATTGCGGTAGGGTTTTGCGATGGTCTCGGCATCCGCCGCGATACCGGCGAGGATGGCGCTAGGGTCGTCCTCGGCGATGTTGCGGATCTCGAAGTCGATCTCACAGCGATTGGGCACAATGTTGAGCGCGGTGCCGCCCTGCATCACGCCGGCATGGATGGTGGAATAGGGGATATCGTAATCATCGTCGCGTGCGCCGTGGTCGGCCAGTGCCTCCTGGCGTGCCTGAAGCGCCTGGATGAAGGCGGCGCCGAGATGAAGCGCGTTCAGTGCATTGGGCGCGAGCGCTGAATGGCCTTCCTGGCCGATGCAGCAGGCGCGCAAGGCGAGCTTCCCCTTGTGGCCGGTGGCGATCTTCATGCCCGTCGGCTCGCCGACGATACAGAGCGCCGGCCGTTCGGATCGCGCCGCG
>NZ_JBLZPH010000111.1:0-5614 GCF_049199205.1 Shinella sp. M31
AGCCGCGCTTGACGGCGAGCGGGAAGTGGTAGCCGAGCTTGCGCGTCACGGTGTCGGCCCAGGGGCCGAGCGCCACGACGACTTCCTTGCCCTCCAGCGGCCCTTCGGGGGTGGCGATGCGCCAGCCCTCGCCTTCCAGAACGTGCTCGATGGTCGCCGCGTCGCCCGATTTCAACTGGCCGCCGAGCGACTGGAAATAGGCGAGGTAGCGCTTCATCAGGCTCTGCGGATCGAGGATCGACCACGGATCGGTCCAGCGCAGGCCGCCGGTCAGGTCTGCGCGGATGGAGGGCTCCATCTGCGCCACCTCCGCCGTCGTCAGCTTCTGGTGGTTGACGCCGAAATTGGCCGACAGTTTTTCAGCCTCGGCGTAAGCCGCATCACGCGCCTTCTCCGAGCGGAAAACCTTCATCCAGCCGTCCTTGCGGATCAGATCCTCGGCACCGGAGGCGGTGATCAGGTCGGCATGTTCGGAAATCGAGTTCTCGATGAGCGGCGCATAGAGATGGGCGATGCTCTGATGCTGGCGGAAGCCGGAATGCCACCAGTAACGGGCGAGGAACGGAATGATGCCCGGGATTGCCGAGGGATGGTAATGCGCGTCGATCGTGTTGTTCAGCGCATAGCGGAACAGCGCGCCGAAATCGTGCGGGAAGCCATAGGGAAAGACGCCCTCGCGCTGGATGAGGCCGGCATTGCCGTAGGATGTCTCTTCGGCGGCACCGCGCCGGTCGACGAGCACCACCGACTTGCCGCGCCGCGCCAGATGGATGGCGGTCGAAATGCCGATCACGCCCGCGCCGAGAACTATGACATCCGTCTTCATGTGCTGCCCCATATTCCACACTCACATGCGTGATCCATTGCATGGCCCGAACGGCGGATGCAAGCCGCTTGCTTGCGTCAAAGCGCCATCGCGCAAGAGAGATCGACAGTCCGCAACCGGGTCGCTAGCTTCACGCAGCCATGGACAGGGAGAAACGGCATGCAGGTCGGTACGATATGTGAACTCTGGCGCTATCCGGTCAGTTCATTGACTGGCGAAAAGCTCGATGCCGTTGATCTCAACGAGACGGGCATTGCCGGCGACCGGCAATGGGGTCTGTTCGATGCCGGTAGCGCGGATGTCGCCGCACCCGAGAGCGAACGGCGCTGGCGGCCCGTGCCGGGGCTGCGGGCGCGGATGGCGGCCGAGGGGCCGCAGGTCAGCCGCGATGGCGCCGCCTGGCATGCCGTGCCCTCCCCGGATGCCGACCGGGCGGCGTCAGACCATCTGGATTTTCCGGTGCGCTTCCGGCGTTTCGGCGAGAGCGATGCCGCACCGCGTTACGATCGCGGTCACCTGCATATCCTGACGACCGGCTCGCTCGCCCGTCTGCAGGCTCTGATTCCTGCCGCCGTCATCGACACGCGGCGCTTCCGGCCGAACATCCTGGTCGAGACCGATGCTGCTGATGTAGACTTCGTCGAGCAACGGCTCATCGGAAAGCGCTTGAGCGTCGGAAAAGCGGTCGTCGAAATCACCGAGCCCTGCACGCGTTGCGCCTTCACGGCGCTCGGACAGCCCGACATTCCCTTCGACAAGGATGTGCTGCACGCCATCGCCAAACACGGTGGCGGTGGTTTTGGCGTGCTGGCGAAGGTCGTTACGGCGGGCCGGATCGCCTCCGGCGACGCCGTCAGCGTTGACCAGGCCTATTGACCGGCCAGCCGCAGCAGGTTTTCGATAGCCGTGCGTTCGAAACCGCCGATGCCCTCGGAAATATCGGCCTTGATGGCCGCTGCCACTGCATCCTCGTCGCGTTTGCGCAGGGCGGCGATCGCCTCCTGATGACGGTCGACGAAATAGAGCTGCGCGACATGTTCCATGGCGATGCCGAGGAAGGGGCCGAGCTGGAGCCAGATGCTCTCCACCATCGGGATGATCGCCTGCTCGGGATTGGCGGAATAGAGCGTGCGATGGAATTCCTGGTTCAGGAGCAGCGCGGCCGCGTTGTCCTTGCGCGCGATCGCCTCGTCCTGCGCCCGGTCGACCTCCTCGAGCCTGTCGATACAGCGCTCGGTGATATGCGGCACGGCGCGGCGGGCGGCGTGCTGCTCCAGCACGGAGCGCAGCGAGACCAGCTCGCTGAACCGGTCGGCCGTCATACGCGGCACCATGATGCGCCTGTTGTCGAGCACGCGTAGCGCTCCCTCGGAAGAGAGGCGGCGCAGCGCCTCGCGAACCGGCGTGGGGCTCGATTCCATCGCCTCGGCGATGCCGCGGATGGTCAGCGATTCGCCCGGCCGGATCGAGCCGACCATGATGGCCTGGCGCAGGCGCCGATGCGCATATTCATGCGTCGTCATGCCGTCCGGTCGATCCAGAGGTTCCAGCGCCAGATTGCCCAATCCATTCCTCCTGTGACAGGCTGTCGGTTGCTAACCTATCCTTATCGAGAGGTTCTAGCAGCTTGACCGGCGACAAGAAAGTGTGCATATTTTGAAAATGTGATCACAAAAATAATTATGTGATAGGGAACATATTATGGCTCTGAGCGAAGATTCCGAATGGCTGATCAGCGCCGATGGCGTGGAAAGCATCCAGGCCGTCGTCTGCGACCTGAACGGCATCCTGCGCGGTAAGCGCGTGCCCGTCGGGCAGGCGGAAAAGGTGCTGAAGGGCGGCATCCGCATGCCCTTGTCCATCGTCGGCGTCGACGTCTGGGGCGAGGATATCGTCGGTTCGAGCCACGTCTTCGCGTCGGGCGACATGGATGGCATCTGCGCGGCGACCGGCCGCGGGGCACTGCCCGTCAGCTGGACGCTGAAACCATCGGCCGTCGTGCCGCTCTGGCTGTTCAAGGAGAGCGGCGAGCCGTTCCTTGCGGATCCGCGCCAGGCACTCGCCAATATCGTGCGCCAGTATCACGAAATGGGCCTGAAACCCGTCGTCGCCTCGGAGATGGAATTCTACCTGATCGACGCCGAGCCCGACCATGCCCAGCCGCCGATCTCGCCCTATACCGGCAAGCGGCTGGATTCCGACGCCATCCTCTCGATCGACGAACTCGACGATTTCGGCCAGTTCTTCTCCGACGTCTATGCGGAATGCGAGCGGCAGAATGTGCCGGCGGATTCGGCCGTCGCCGAAAACGGCATCGGCCAGTTCGAAATCAACCTCATGCACTCAGACGATCCGTTGAAGGCCGCCGACGACGCGCTGTTCTTCAAGCGCATCGTCAAGGGCATCGCGCGCAAACACGGCTTCGCCGCCACCTTCATGGCAAAACCCTACGGCATGCGCTCGGGCAGCGGCATGCACATGCATTTCAGCCTGGTGGACGAAGACGGGAACAACGTCTTCGACGACGGCACGGCCGAAGGCTCCGACATCATGAAACACGCCGTCGCGGGCCTGACGCGCGGCATGGCGGAATCGACGCTGCTCTTTGCGCCGCATTTCAACTCCTACCGCCGCCTGCGGCCCGATACGCACGCACCGACCTCCGTCTCCTGGGGCTATGAGAACCGCACTGCGGCGATCCGCATTCCCGGCGGCAGCAACAAGGCGCGGCGCATCGAGCATCGGGTCGCCGGTGCCGATGCCAATCCCTATCTCGTCATGGCCGCCATTCTGGGCGCCGCACTTGTCGGCATCCGCAACAAGTGGGAACCGCCGGCGCCGGTCTCGGGCCGCGCCTATCAATCGCAGCTGCCGCGCATTCCCTCCGAATGGGGCTCTGCCGTCACCGCCTTCGAGAACGGCCCGATCGTCTCGGAAATCTTCGACGCGGATCTCCGCTCCATGCTGATCGCCTGCAAGCGGCAGGAACTTGCCGGTTTTGCCGAACAGGTGACCGACTTCGAATTCAGCGCCTACCTGGAAATCGTCTGATGGCCAACACCCAGTCCTATGCCGGCAACGGCGAATATCCCGACAGCTACTACGCTGCCTCCCGCAACATCATCCGCACCCCGAAGGTGCTGGAAGGGGCCGTGACCGCCGACGTCGCCGTGCTCGGCGCCGGTTATTCCGGCCTCTCCACCGCCATCCACCTTGCCGAAAAGGGCTACAAGGTGGTGATGGTCGAGGGGGCCGGCATCGGCTGGGGCGCATCAGGCCGCAACGGCGGACAGATCGTCAACGGCCTGAATGCCAGCCTCGACACGATCAAGCGCCGCTACGGCGACCAGGCCGGCGCCTTCGTCGGCGGCTTGGTGCAGGAAGGCGGCAAGATCATCCGCCGCATCGTCTCGCAGTACAATATCGATTGCGACCTGAAGGCCGGCAATATCTACGCCGCCTATACGCCCGCCCATATGAAGGAGCTGGAGCAAAAGAAGGCGCTGTGGAAGAGCTATGGCATGGACGATCACCAGATGCTGGACAAGGCAGCGATCCAGACGCTGGTGAAGACCGACGCCTATATCGGCGGCATGCTGGACACGACCGGCGGCCACATGCACCCGCTCAATCTGACGCTCGGCGAGGCGGCAGCGCTCGAATCGCTCGGCGGCGTGATCTATGAGCAGTCACCGGTCATCCGCGTCGAGCACGATGCCGAAAAGCCGGTCATCCACACGGCCAAAGGCAGCGTCGCGGCCAACACCGCCGTCATCTGCGGCAATGCCTATCTCGGCCATGTCGTGCCGAAGCTCGTCTCGCGCGTCATGCCGGTCTCGACCCAGATGGTGGCCACCGAACCGCTCGGCGACCGCGCCGATGCGCTGATCCCGAGCGACATGTGCGTCGAAGACGTGCGCTACATCCTGGATTATTTCCGCCTGTCGGCGGACAAGCGCATGATCTTTGGCGGCGGCACCGTCTATGGCGGCACCGACCCGGCCGATGTGCGCGCAAAAATCCGCCCGAACCTCGAAAAGGTCTTCCCGTCGCTGAAGGGCGTGAAGATCGATTACGCCTGGAGCGGCAATTTCGCGTTGTCCTTCTCCCGCGTGCCGCAGATGGGCAAGATCGGCAAGAACACCTATTTCGCCCACGGCTATAGCGGCCACGGCGTCACCGGCTCGCATCTGTTCGGCAAGATCCTGAGCGAAGCGATCCACGGCGACCTCTCGCGCTTCAGCCAGTTCGAAAAACTGCCCTGGATCCCGTTCCCCGGCGGCCGCATGTTCCGCGCCCAGTACTCGACCATCGGTTCCTGGTGGTACCAGTTCAAGGATGCCTTCGGCCTCTGAGGCCAACAAAAAAGCCGGCGGAAACGCCGGCTTTTTCATGTCATGCAGCGTCTATCAGCCCATGCGCTCGGAGGCGTATGAGCCCGGCGACGGCGGGAAGACGATGGTCTTGTTACCGTTCATGAAGACCCGGTGATGGATATGGGCATGCACCGCGCGGGCGAGAACCTGGCTCTCCACGTCGCGGCCGATCGAGACATAATCCTCGGCCGACTGCGCATGCGTGATGCGCGCGACGTCCTGCTCGATGATCGGACCTTCGTCGAGGTCTTCGGTGACGTAGTGCGCCGTCGCGCCGATCAGCTTCACGCCGCGCTCGAAGGCCTGCTTGTAGGGGTTGGCGCCCTTGAACGACGGCAGGAACGAGTGGTGGATGTTGATGATGCGGCCCGACATCTTCTTGCAGACGGCATCCGACAGGACCTGCATGTAG
>NZ_JBLZPH010000112.1:0-50595 GCF_049199205.1 Shinella sp. M31
CCGATCTCCTGTTCTGTGGAGTGTTTTGGCCGGCGCCTCTGAACGCGGACACCAACGCAGGCGGCTGTCCATTCCGTTCACAACCACGTCATTCCTCCATTTTTGGACCGGAATTCGCTTTTGCGGGCTTTTCCCCGGCACCATCCCGCCCTAGGCAGACGAGCAAGACGACCATTCCGGCGTCCGGAAGGAACTGGCAGGTCGTCCGGATGGGCACTTCACGAAACAAATTGCAGAGCCGGCCGCACCGCATCCGTGCCGCGCACCGCCCCCTGACAGCACGGTGCGCGTCGCCATGAGCGCGCTTGCGGCCTATGGCGGCCTTTTCCTCGCGGCCTTTCTTGCCGCAACCCTTGTTCCCGCGCAGTCCGAGGCCGTGCTCGCCGGCCTGCTTGCCATCGGCCACTATTCGCCCGCCGCACTCATCTTCGTCGCCGGCACCGGCAACGTGCTCGGCTCCGTGGTCAACTGGCTGCTGGGACGCGGCATCGAGCGGTATCGCGAAGCGCGCTGGTTTCCCGTCAGTGCCAAAAGCCTGGAGCGCGCCGGGGACTGGTATCGCCGATACGGCTGGTGGAGCCTGCTCTTGAGCTGGCTGCCCATCGTCGGTGATCCCCTGACGCTCGCCGCCGGCATCATGCGCGAGCCTTTCCCGCGCTTCCTTCTGGTCGTCACCATCGCAAAATTCGGCCGCTACATCCTCCTCGCCGCAGTGGTCCTGTAGTGGCTTTGATTTTTTTGCCGTGATGATGGAATGAGCGCCGCGCAGCTTTCGTATACTGGGTCATGAACGGAAAGACACCCGGCTTCAACGTGATCGGACAGCTTGCGGCGCTCAGGCGCTATGCCCTGTCGCTCGTCCGCAATCCGGACGAGGCGGAAGATCTGGTGCACGATGCCCTGGTAAAGGCCTACGAGCGCCAATCGAGCTTCCGCACCGGCGCCAATGTGCGCAACTGGCTGATGTCGATCCTGCACAATGCGCATATCGACCGCCTGCGCCAGCGCCGCTCGCTGGAGCGACGCCACGATGCGGCCGCTGAGCTCGCCGAGCGCGCGATGCCGGCGAACCAGGACCATTCGGTGCGGCTGACGCAGTTGCGCGACGCCTTTTTCGGCTTGCCGGAAGACCAGCGCGCGGCGCTGCACCTCGTTGCCATCGAAGAGCTCTCCTACCAGGAGGCGGCCGATACGCTGAAGATCCCGGTGGGCACGCTGATGTCGCGCGTCGCCCGCGCCCGCGAGCGGCTGCGCACCTTCGAACAGAGCGGCCCATCCGCGACCGTAACCCATCTCAAAATCGTCGGAGGCACTGGCGATGACAAGCAATGACCCCATCCTCGAGGCCGATCTCAACGCCTATGTCGACGACCAGCTCGCCGTCGGCCGGCGCATCGAGGTGGAAGCCTATCTTTCCGAGCGTCCGGAAACCGCCGCGCAGGTCATGAAGGATCTGCGGGTGCGTGACGAGCTTCGCCTGGCGCTCGCCGATCATCGCACGGTGACGCGTCAGGAAACGCGCGAGGCCGCCCGCCTGCTCGAGCGCGCACTGTCGCGCCGCCGCGTCTTCGGTTTCCTTCGCCGCGCCGCGACCATCGCGCTGTTCGTCGCCGCCGGCTGGGTGGCGCACGCGGCTTTCGGTCCCTTCGGCGCAACCGAGGTCGTGGCATCGACGCCGCCACCCGCCTTCGTGGAGGAGGCGGTGCGGGCGCACAAGACCACGCTCCTGCGCGATTCCATGGCGTCGCAGCCGGAAACCGAAAGCTTCGACCCCGCCGAGATCCGTTCTGCGACGGCAATCGTGCTGCCGGACCTGCCGAAGGGTTGGGGTGTCGTCGATACGCAGGTCTTCCCCTCGGCCTATGGCCCGAGCGTCGAGCTGGTGCTGGAGCCCCGTAAGGACGAGCGCCTGTCGCTCTTTGCCGTGCGCCCCGGCTCCTTTGCCGTGCAGCACGTGCTGCTCTTCCACGCCGACAATGCCCGCGCCGCCTATTGGCAGATCGGCGATGTTGCCTATGCGCTGGTGTCGGAAAGCCGCAAGGCCGACGACCTGGCCGAAACCGCGCGGGATCTTTCCCGCACGCTCTACTGATCAACCGTTTCCAGAAGGAGATTTCAGATGGAACCCGTACAACAGCGATTTGGCTATGGCGCGCAGGCGCAGTCGGCCGCCCTCTTCGACGAGGGCCTGCGCCAGCACATGCTGCGCGTCTACAACTACATGGGCGCCGGCCTCGTCATCACCGGCCTCGTCGCCTTCATCGTCGGCTCGACGCCGGCGCTCTACGTGCCGATCTTCTCCTCCCCGCTCAAGTGGGTGGTGATGCTCGCCCCGCTCGCCTTCGTCTTCTTTTTCTCGTTCAAGATCCAGACGATGTCGGCCAGCACCGCACAGATGACCTTCTGGGCCTTCTGTGCCGTCATGGGCCTGTCGCTCGCCTCGGTGTTCCTCGTCTTCACCGGCATGAGCATCGCGCGCACCTTCTTCATCGCCGCCTCGATGTTCGGCGCCACCAGCCTCTACGGCTATGTGACGAAGCGTGACCTGTCGAAGGTCGGTTCGTTCCTGATGATGGGCCTGATCGGCGTCGTCATCGCCTCGATCGTCAACATCTTCCTCGGCTCGTCCGCCCTGCAGTTCGCGATTTCCGTGATCGGCATCGTCGTCTTCGTCGGCCTGACCGCCTGGGACACGCAGAACATCAAGGAACAGTATGCCGAAAACATCGATCAAGAATCGAGCCAGAAGATGGCCGTATTCGGTGCGCTCTCGCTCTACCTGAACTTCGTCAACATCTTCCAGCTGCTGCTGAATTTCACGGGCGAACGCGAATAGTTTTCGTGAATGAATTCAAAGGGTACGGCGGAGCTTGTCTCCGCCGTTTCTTTTTCCGCGCAGCGCAAAAACCGTAAGAAACTACTTACATAAACCAACCCCGTTGACAAATCGCCCCGCAGCGTTTTTGCTTAAGGCATTCACCAGGGGGGTCCCGACAAGGGGCTGAGATACTGCTGGCTTTCGCAGCGCAGTGACCCGTTGAACCTGATCCAGTTCATACTGGCGTAGGGACGGTGCAAGCGCTGTGGCAGGACATCCGAAAACCCGGAGTCCGCGTCCGGCGTCCTTCCATCATTCCGGCTCTAGGACTGGGTCTCCAAACGAAAACTTGGAGCCTTACGATGAATATTGCCGCCCAAAAGCTCACCCCAAGCGTCACGACCGGCCCCCTGCCCGCCTCCCGCAAGATCCACATTGCCGGTGAAGCGCATCCCGACATCCGCGTGCCGATGCGCGAGATTTCCCTGCACCCGACCTCTGGCGAACCGCCGGTCATCGTCTACGACGCCTCCGGCCCCTATACGGACCCGAACCACGTCGTCGCCATCGATGCCGGCCTGCCGCGGCTGCGCGAAAGCTGGATTGTCGCCCGCGGTGACACAGAGGGTTACGAGGGCCGACATGTGCGCCCCGAGGACAACGGTTTTGCCACCGGCGAGCGCCTGACGCCGGAATTTCCCGTGCGCAACCAGCCGCGCCGGGCAAAGGACGGCAAGGCGGTGACGCAGCTCGCCTATGCCCGCGCCGGCATCGTCACGGCGGAGATGGAATTCATCGCCATCCGGGAAAACCTCGGCCGAAAGGCAGCCAAGGAAGCACTTGCCCGTGACGGCGAAAGTTTCGGCGCGCATATCCCCGATTTCGTCACGCCGGAATTCGTCCGCCAGGAGGTCGCGAGCGGCCGGGCGATCATCCCCGCCAACATCAACCATCCGGAAGCCGAGCCGATGATCATCGGCCGCAATTTCCTGGTCAAGATCAACGCCAATATCGGCAACTCCGCCGTCACCTCCTCCATGGCGGAAGAGGTCGAAAAGATGGTCTGGGCGATCCGCTGGGGCGGCGATACGGTCATGGACCTCTCGACCGGCCGGAACATCCACAACATCCGCGAATGGATCATCCGCAATGCGCCGGTGCCGATCGGCACCGTGCCGCTCTACCAGGCGCTGGAGAAGGTCAACGGCATCGCCGAGGACCTGACCTGGGAGGTCTTTCGCGATACGCTGATCGAGCAGGCCGAGCAGGGTGTGGACTATTTCACCATCCATGCCGGCGTGCGGCTGCACTACATCCCGCTCACCGTCAACCGCGTCACCGGCATCGTCTCGCGCGGCGGCTCGATCATGGCCAAGTGGTGTCTGCATCACCACAGGGAAAGCTTCCTCTACGAGCATTTCGAGGAAATCTGCGACATCTGCCGCGCCTATGACGTGTCCTTTTCGCTGGGCGACGGTCTGCGCCCCGGTTCGATTGCCGACGCCAACGATGCCGCACAGTTCGCCGAACTGGAGACGCTGGGCGAACTGACCCAGATCGCTTGGAAAAAGGACTGCCAGGTCATGATCGAAGGCCCCGGCCATGTGCCGATGCACAAGATCAAGGAGAACATGGACAAGCAGCTGAAGACCTGTGGCGAGGCTCCGTTCTACACGCTCGGACCGCTGACGACGGACATCGCGCCGGGCTACGACCACATCACCTCGGGCATCGGGGCGGCGATGATCGGCTGGTTCGGTACCGCCATGCTCTGCTACGTCACGCCGAAGGAACATCTCGGCCTGCCCGACCGCAACGACGTGAAGGTCGGCGTGATCACCTACAAGATCGCCGCGCACGCGGCCGATCTCGCGAAGGGCCATCCGGCCGCGAAGATCCGCGACGACGCGCTTTCCCGCGCCCGCTTCGAATTTCGTTGGGAGGATCAGTTCAACCTCTCGCTCGACCCGGAGACGGCCCGCGCCTTCCACGACGAGACCCTGCCCAAGGAGGCGCACAAGGTCGCGCATTTCTGCTCCATGTGCGGCCCGAAATTCTGCTCCATGCGCATCTCGCACGATATCCGTGCTGAAGCGCAGAAGGAGGGGCTGGAGGCGATGGCCCAGAAATTCCGCGAGGGCGGCGATCTCTACATGCCGCTTGCGGGAGAATGACCATGCGCATCCTCGTCAAGGGCGCCGGCGTTGCCGGCCTGACGGTCGCCTGGCAGCTTTACCGCCACGGCTTCGACGTCACCATTCACGAACGGGCCGAGAAGGTCGGCCAGGGCGCCTCCGGTTTTGCCGGCGGCATGCTCGCCCCCTGGTGCGAGCGGGAAAGCGCCGAGGAACCCGTGCTGACGCTCGGCCGTCTCGCCGCCGACTGGTGGGAGGCGGCCCTCCCCGGCCATGTGCAGCGCCGCGGCACGTTGGTCGTGGCGAGCGGGCGCGACGCCGGGGAACTGGAGCGTTTCGCAGGGCGCACGAACGGCTGGGAATGGCTGGACGAACAGGCCATCGCAGCGCTGGAGCCCGATCTTGCCGGCCGCTTCCGCAAGGCGCTGTTCTTCCGGCAGGAGGCGCATCTCGATCCGCGCAAGGCGCTCTCCGCGCTGACGGCGGGGCTGGAGGAGGCGCGCATGTGCTTCCTCTTCGGCCCCGGCAGCCATGCTGCCCGCTATGACAGGATCGTCGACTGCACAGGCGCCGCAAAGATCGGGCGGCTTGCCAATCTGCGGGGCGTGCGCGGCGAAATGCTGCGGCTCGAAACCAGCGACATCACCCTTTCCCGCCCCGTCCGCCTGCTGCATCCGCGCCATCCGATCTACATCGTACCGCGCGAGCGCAATCGCTTCATGGTCGGCGCGACGATGATCGAAAGCGACGATGCCGGCCCTATTACCGCGCGGTCGCTGATGGAACTGCTGAACGCCGCCTACGCCCTGCATCCCGCCTTTGGCGAGGCCCGGCTGATCGATACAGGTGCCGGCATCCGCCCCGCCTATCCCGACAACCTTCCGCAGGTGACGGAAGACGGCGACACCCTGCATGTGAACGGCCTCTACCGGCACGGCTTCCTGCTCGCGCCGGCCATGGCGGGTGAAGTCGCCCGCCGGCTTCTGGCCGAACACGCGTCACCGGAAAGGATGGCCTCATGACCCTCATCATCAACGGCGAGGAACAGGAGGTAACCGCAGCAACCCTCGCCGACCTGCTGCACGCGCTCGACTACGAAGGCGACTGGCTGGCGACGGCGGTCAATGGCGAACTGGTGCACCGGGAGGATCGCGCCGTCTTTCCGCTGAGCATGCATGATCGCATTGAAATCCTCTCGCCCATGCAGGGGGGCTGACATGCTGAAGCTCTACGATACCGAGTTACAATCGCGCCTGCTGCTCGGCACTGCCCGTTACCCCTCTCCAGCGATCCTCGCAGAGGCGGTGCGGCGCTCGAAGACCCAGATCGTCACCGTCTCGCTGCGCCGTGAGACATCGGGCGGCAAGTCCGGCGGCGCCTTCTTCGAGCTGATCCGCGATCTCGGCGTGCGCGTGCTGCCCAACACGGCCGGTTGCCACAGCGTGAAGGAAGCGGTGCTGACCGCAAAGATGGCGCGCGACGTCTTCCGCACCAACTGGATCAAGCTCGAAGTCATCGGCCATCACGATACGCTCCAGCCCGATGTCTTCGGCCTGGTCGAGGCGGCCCGCATCCTCACCGGCGAGGGCTTTCAGGTCTTCCCCTATACGACGGATGATCTCGTCGTCGCCGAAAAGCTGCTGGAAGCCGGTTGCCGCGTGCTGATGCCCTGGTGCGCGCCGATCGGCTCGGCCATGGGGCCGGTCAACCCCACGGCGCTCCGGAGTTTTCGCGCGCATTTCCCTGACGTGCCGCTGATCGTCGATGCCGGCATCGGCCGGCCCTCGCATGCCGCCGACGTCATGGAGCGCGGCTATGATGCCGTGCTGCTCAACACCGCCGTCGCCGGTGCCGGCGATCCCGCCGCCATGGCCGAGGCTTTTGCGCTGGCCATCGCCGCCGGCCGGCTGGCGCACAAGGCCGTGCCGCTGGAGCCGCGCGACATGGCCGTTCCCTCCACGCCCGTCATCGGAAAGGCAGCCTTCTCGTGAAGCTCGACCCCTTCTATCTCATCGTCGATAGCGCCGACTGGATCGACCGCCTCGTGCCCGTCGGCGTCAAGCTCGTGCAGCTGCGTATGAAGCACGTGCCGGAGCACAGCCTGCGCAACGAAATCCGCCGCGCCAAGGCGACCTGCGCCGTGCACGGCTGCCAGCTCATTGTCAACGACTACTGGCAGATCGCCATCGAGGAGGCCTGCGATTTCGTGCATCTCGGCCAGGAGGATCTTGCGGAGGCCGACATTGCCGCCATCCGTGCTAACGGGCTGAAGCTCGGCCTCTCCACCCATGACGAAGCCGAGCTCGAAACGGCGCTTGCGGCAAAACCCGATTATATCGCGCTCGGCCCGATCTGGCCGACGATCCTCAAAAAGATGAAATGGGCGCCGCAAGGGGCGGAAAAGCTGCGAGACTGGAGGGAGCGGATCGCGCCGATCCCGCTCATCGCCATCGGCGGCCTCAACCCGGATCGCCTGCAAGCCGTCTTTGAAAACGGCGCCGACAGCGCGGCCGTGGTGACCGACATCACGCTGAACGCCGACCCGGAAGCGCGCACCCGCGAATGGATCGCCCGCACCGCGTGCTGGCGCTGATCAGAGCTTCCACAGCCGCCGGGCGTTTTCAGAAAACACGCGGCGCTTCTCCTCCAGGCTGACACCGGAGAGGAGCGCCTGCGTCGCGCCGATCCAGGTGGACAGGCCGCCGCCCAGCGTGCAGACCGGCCAGTCGCTGCCCCAGACCATGCGGTCAAAGCCGAAATTTTCCGCGACATGGGCGAAATAGGGTTTCAGGTCCTCCAGCGTCCAGTGTTGCGAGCCATAGGCCGGGATGCCCGAGAGTTTCACGGTCATATTCGGCCGGCGTGCTATCGCCGCAACCGGCCCTTTCCAGATATCGAAACCGCCGCCCTTGATGTCGGGCACGCCGCAATGGTCGAGAACGAAGGAGACATCCGGCGCGAGATCGGCCAGCGCGATCGCCCTGTCGATCTGGTGCGGCAGGACGCACAGATCGAAATTGAGGTCGGTGCCGGCCAGACGCTTGATGTTTTCGCGAAACAGCGCGCCTTCGGACAGAGCGTCCGGCACGACATGCAGCACGCGACGGAAACCGCGCACGAAGGGATTGGCGAGAACCGTCTCGAGATAGGCCGGGAATTCCGGTGATTCCGGCCGGCAGGCGGCGATGGCGCCGACAAGCAGGCTGCCCTCCGCGCCGGCCAGGTCCTTCACCATCGCCGTCTCGCGCGCAATGTCGCTTTCGGCCACATCGACTTCCATATGCAGCGCCGCGACGATGCCCAGTCGCCGCGCCTCGCGCGCATAAAGGTCCTGTGTGAAATCCGCATCGAGCGGCGGCACGCCGGAAAGCCAGGGATAGGAGAGCCGGTCGCGGTAGATGAGATGCAGGTGCGTGTCGACGATCATTCGGGCCTCCTCCGGAGCGCGAACACTGGCACAGAAGAATGATCCATTCAAATACGAATTACACAGATGTTCTGGCAATCGACCTGAGCCCCGCTAGATATTTCACAAACCAGAGGAGACCATCATGAAGATCAGCGCACGCAACCGCCTGAAGGGCAAGATTGTCGAAGTCATTCTCGGTGCCACCACCGCTCATATCCGCATCGATGTCGGTGGCTCCATCGTCACCGCCGCCATCACCAATGATGCGGTGAACGAACTCGGCCTCGCCGCGGGCCAGGAGGCCTATGCGGTGATCAAGGCTTCGGATGTGATGGTGGCCGTGGACGACTGAGGCGCTGAATAGCCATTAGTCCACCTTCTTGCACATATGCACCGCGCCGGTCTCGTCGTCGCCCTTCTGGCGCGGCGCGATCGGCTTGAAGAGCGTGCGATCCGGCTTGAGGTCGATCAGCGGCGTGCCGTCGAGGCAATCGAGGCCGCGCACAAAGAGCCTGTTGCCCTCGATTTTTTCCAGAAGCGTAATCGAGGTGCCTATCGGATTGGGTCGCACGGGCGAACGCAGCGAAAACGTGCCGTGCACCTCGCCGTTCGAGGCCGGGCTTTGCAGCACGAGGTCGCGGCGCGACTGGTGCAGCCAGTAAAGCACTTCCAGCCGTTCGTACCGATCGACGCCTGCCAGCGCCGGCACCCAGGGCTCAAAAACCTCGATCATGCAAACCGGCCCGTCCGGGCGCCCCTGCCGCGGTGTTTCCATGCGCGAGGTCCAGGGCGTCGAAATGCGGCCAATGAAGACGATCTCCGCATCGGCAGCCTCCGGCGCTGCAATTGCCACCTCGTTTTCGCGGATTTCGTTCAGCCGAACCACACGCATCTCCATCGCTGTATTCTTCTAAATACGACGATAGCGGCCCGCGAAATCTTTTGAAAGATATAAATCTCGATATATCTTGATTTCCGATATATCGAGATTTATATCGGAACCATGAAACACAGAATGGGATGCGGCCCTCACCGCCACTTTTCACCGCCCGACGATCGTTCGGGTTCCTTTCATCGCGGCCGGCACCATGGGCCCGGCCGGGGCGGCCGTCATGGCGGACGCCTCTTCGACTATGGCGAGCTGCGCCTTTTGCTGCTCGCCATCATCTCGGATGCGCCGAGCCACGGCTATGAGCTGATCAAGACCGTCGAGGATCGTTTCGGCGGCAGCTACAGCCCGAGCCCCGGCGTCATCTACCCGACGCTCTCCTGGCTCGACGACATGGGCTATGCGGCCATCGAACCGGCCGAGGGCGGGCGCAAGCGCTACAGCATCACGCCGGAAGGCAAGGCCTTCCTGGCTGCCAACCGCGCCGCCATCGACGACCTGATGGCACGGGCCGGCGGCGGAGGCCCCGGCGGCCGCGAGGGCGTGCCCGCCCCCGTGGTGCGCGCCATGGAAAACCTGAAACTCGCCTTGCGGCTGCGGCTCAGACGCGGCGATCTCGATGCGGCCTCGGCCGAAGCCATCGCCGCCGCCCTCGACCTTGCCGCCCAGACCGTGGAGAAAAGCTGATGACATCGAGCACGACCGCCATCCCGACCGAGCATGCCAGCAAATACCTGCAGCAGCTCTGCAAGCACTTTGCCCATAAGCTCGCCGTCACCTTCGATGAGCATGCCGGCTCGATCACCTTCTCCATCGGCGAATGCCGGTTGAAGACGGAGGACGGCGCGCTGCGCATCGACCTCACGGCGCCCGATGCCGAAGATATGCAGCAGCTGAAGGACGTGGTGATCCGCCACCTCGTGCGCTTCGCCTTCCGCGAAGAGCTGTCGCCGACCTGGCAGGATGCCTGATCAGATCGCGCCGGCGGCTTCCGAGTTCCGCCGGCGCCAATCCGAAGGCGAGGCCCCGGTGCGCTTGCGGAAGAACCGCGAAAAATAGGCCGGGTCCTCGAAACCGATCTCCCGGCCGATATCCTCCATGGGGCGAATGGTGAAGCGTAGTAGCCGCTTGGCTTCCAGCAGGCGCCGCTCCAGCACCATGTCCTTCACCGTCTGCCCGAAAACGATGCGCGCCGCCTTGTCGAGCAGATGCGGCGTCGTCGCCAGGGTCTCGACATAGCGCCCGACCGGCCAGTCATCGCGATAATGCCGGTCGATGGCACGGCGCAGCTCCAGCCCCAGCGCGACAACGGGTTCCGCCGCCGCAAAGCCGGCGTTGCCGCCGAGCCGCGCCATCAGCGACAGCACGACGCCGATCAGCCCCGCCATGATCCGCTCGCTCGCCCCCGCCCCGCCGCGATACTCATCCATCACCATGGAAAGCAGCGCGCCGATACGCGAAAACCCCGGCGCTTCGGCCTCGCCGGAGAGCAGCACGGGTGCTGCAAGCGACAGATCCACCTGCGATGCCATGGCGCGCAGCAGGTCGTCCGAGATCGACACGACGATGGCGTCGGATTGTTTGTCCACTTCGAACCCATGCACCACGTTGCTTGGCACGAAGCTGATCGCGGGAGCGGAAAAATTCCAAGTCCGGTCTTCGATCCGGTAGCGCCCCGCGCCCTTGAACCAGTAGGTGATCTGCCCCATCAGCGGATGTTTGTGCGGCGCCACCCGCCCGAAGTGCAGGCTCCTGCGCTCCATCACGGTTTCGACATGCAGGAAACCGACATCGAGCGCGCGGCTCGGCTCGCCGTAGACGAAAAAGGCTGGGACATCGCGGCTGGCGGTCATGCTGGAAAAAGTACCAGCGAATTACCCGCTTTGTCCATGGCGCATCTGGTGTCCCCGACCTAGCATTTGTCAGGATTTTTCAGGAGGAGACCACCATGCGCGCGGAAGATCATCGCAGCGAAAAGACCCGGCCGTTCACCGGCGCCGAATATCTCGCAAGCCTTCGGGACGGGCGCGAGGTCTATATCAACGGCGAACGCATCGCCGACGTCACCACCCACCCTTCCATGCGCAATTCCGCCCGCTCCATCGCCCGCATGTATGATGCGCTGCACGATCCCAAGCGTCAGGAACGGCTGACCTCGCCGACCGACACCGGCTCCGGCGGCTACACGCACAAATATTTCCGCGTCGCCCATTCCTCGGCCGATCTCGTCGCCCAGCAGGGCGCCATCGCCGACTGGGCGCGCATGTCCTATGGCTGGATGGGCCGCACGGCGGACTACAAGGCCGCCCTGATGAACACGCTCGGCGCGAATGCCGATTGGTACGGCCCCTTCAAGGACAACGCCCTTTCCTGGCATAAACGCGCGCAGGAAAGCGTGCTCTTCATGAACCACGCCATCGTCAACCCGCCCATCGACCGCCACAAGCCGGCGGACGCGGTGAAGGACGTCTTCGTGCACATCACCAAGGAGACGGATGCCGGCATCTATGTCTCCGGCGCCAAGGTCGTCGCCACCTCCTCGGCGCTGACGCATTACAATTTCCTTGCCCAGAGCTCGGCGACCGTCACCGAGGACCCGTCGCTCTCGGTCATGTTCATCCTGCCGATGAATGCGCCGGGCGTGAAGATGTTCTGCCGCGTCTCCTACGAGCAGACGGCCAATACGGCGGCCCATCCCTTCGACTATCCGCTCTCCTCGCGCTTCGACGAGAACGACGCGATCCTCGTGCTCGACAATGTCTTCGTGCCCTGGGAAGACGTGCTGGTGCTGCGCGATGCGGCCAAGATCCTGTCCTTCCACCCGGCGTCGGGCTTCATGCACGGCTATTGTTTCCAGGGTTGCACGCGCCTGGCGGTGAAGATGGACTTTTTGGCCGGGCTGCTCGCCAAGGCGCTGCGCGCCACCGGCGGCGATGCATTCCGCGGCAACCAGGCCATGCTGGGCGAGGTCATCGCCATCCGCCACCAGTTCTGGGCCTTCTCCAACGCCATGGCCTATAATCCGATCCCTTGGGCGAACGGCGCCGTGCTGCCGAACCTCGAAGCAGCCCTCTGCTACCGCACCTTCATGTCGGAGGCCTATCCGAAGGTCATCGACATCGTGCGCCGCACGGTGGCCTCGGGCCTCATCTACCTGCCCTCCTCGGCCAAGGATTTCGCCAATCCCGACATCGACCGCTATCTCGCGCAATATGTCCGCGGCTCCGACAATATGGGCCATATCGAGCGCATCAAGATCATGAAGCTGCTGTGGGATGCGACCGGCACGGAATTCGGCGGCCGCCATGCGCTCTACGAGCTGAACTATGCCGGAGCGCCGGAAGAGGTGCGCCTGCAGGTGCTGAAGGGCGCCGAACGCGGCGGGCGTCTGCGGGAAATGGAAGCGCTCGTCGACCAGTGCATGGCCGATTACGACGAGAGCGGCTGGACCGGCGACACCTGGCTGCCGCCGCTCGGCGACGACGCCCTGCCCAACGCTGCCGAATGAGGACCATGCCATGGACATCGGCGTTTCCAAGACCGAATTCCGCAACGCGATGGCCCGCGTCTGCGCGCCCGTCAATGTGATCACAACCAACGGAGCCGCCGGTCGCGGCGGCTTCACCGCCACCGCCATGTGCTCCGTGACGGACGAGCCGCCGACGCTGCTCGTCTGCATGAACAGCCGCTCGGCCCAGACCGGCCTGTTCATCGAGAACCGCCGTTTCTGCGTCAACGTACTGACCCAGGAGCACAAGGCGCTCGCCGCCTCCTTCGCCGGGCAGCAATCCGACATGGAGGCACGCTATGCCGATGCGACATGGCTCGACCTGCCCTCCGGCAACCAGGCGCTGACCGATGCGATCGTCTCCTTCGATTGCCGCCTGACGGAGGCACGCCTTGTCGGCACGCACAATATCCTGATCGGCGAGGTCATGGACATCCGCTGCCGGCGCGATGGGCATGCGCTCCTCTACTTCGACCGCAACTATGTGCATGTTCCCACGCAGGCCGGCAGCTTCGGGGGCTGACGGCAGCACAAACCGCTTGACAAGCCGCCTTCTATTTAACATGTTAAATAAAAGATCGCATGTCGGGAGGAACAATGCCGCATCTCACCGTCGAATATTCGGCCAATCTCGAAGGCCGCACCGACCTTGACGCGCTCTGCGTGGCGCTGCTCGAAACGGTGCTGGAAACGGGCCTCTTCGAAGTCGGCGCCATCAGGGTGCGCGCCCTCAAGGCCAATCACTATGCCATCGCCGACCGGCTGGCGGAAAACGCCTTCATCGATCTGAACTTCCGCATCGGCAAGGGCCGCAGCGCCGAGGAGAAGAAGCGCACCGGCGAAGCGCTGTTCGCCACGGCCGGCAGGCTGCTCGCTCCCCTTTTCGAGACGCCGCATTTCGCGCTCTCGCTCGAGATTCGCGAGATCGACACGGAGCTGAGCTGGAAGAAGAACGCCATTCATCCGCGCCTGCGCGGCAAATAACAGGAAACCCCATGTCGAAACTTCAGGAAAACATCGCGAAGGCAAACGCCTATCTCGCCCGCTTCAAGGAACAGGGCGTGCTGAACCGCATCGCCGGTGAGGATGTGGCCGGCGGCGACGGTGCGACCTTCGAAAGCATCTCCTCCATTGACCTGAAGCCGCTGGCGACGGTGGCGCGTGGCACGGCAGCCGATATCGACCGTGCCGCCAAGGCCGCCAAGGCCGCCTTCGCGGACTGGTCGGCGATGCCGGGCGACACGCGCAAAAAACTCCTGCACAAGGTCGCCGACGCCATCGTCGCGCGCGCCGAAGAGATCGCCTTCGTCGAATGCATGGATACCGGACAGTCGCTGCGCTTCATGGCCAAGGCGGCACTGCGTGGCGCGGAAAACTTCCGCTTCTTCGCCGACCGCGCGCCGGAGGCCCGCGACGGTAAGACGCTGCGCACGGAAAACCAGGTCAACATGACGACCCGCGTGCCGATCGGCCCCGTCGGCATCATCACGCCCTGGAACACGCCGTTCATGCTTTCCACCTGGAAGATCGCGCCGGCGCTGGCCGCCGGCTGCACCATCGTGCACAAGCCGGCCGAATTCTCGCCGCTGACGGCCCGCCTGCTCGTCGAGATTGCCGAGAGCGCCGGCCTGCCGAAGGGCGTCTGGAACCTCGTCAACGGTTTCGGTGAGGATGCCGGCAAGGCGCTGACCGAACATCCCCTCATCAAGGCCATCGGTTTCGTCGGCGAAAGCCGCACCGGCTCGATGATCATGAAGCAGGGCGCCGACACGCTGAAGCGCGTGCATTTCGAACTCGGCGGCAAGAACCCCGTCGTCGTCTTCGCCGATGCGGATCTGGAGCGCGCTGCGGATGCCGCCGTCTTCATGATCTATTCGCTGAACGGCGAGCGCTGCACCTCCTCTTCCCGCCTCCTGGTGGAAGAGAGCGTCTACGACACATTCACCGCGCTGGTCGCAGAAAAGGCCAAGCGTATCAAGGTCGGCCACCCGCTCGACCCGGAAACCGTCGTCGGCCCGCTGATCCATCCGGTGCACGAGAAAAAGGTTCTCGAATATATCGGGATCGGCAAGTCCGAGGGCGCGACGGTTGCGGCCGGTGGCGAGAAGTTCGATGGTCCGGGCGGCGGCTGCTATGTCTCGCCGACGCTCTTCACCGGCGCCAACAACCAGATGCGCATCGCCCAGGAGGAAATCTTCGGCCCCGTGCTGACGGCTATTCCCTTCAAGGACGAGGCCGAGGCGCTGGCACTTGCCAACGACGTCCAGTACGGCCTCACCGGCTATCTCTGGACGGCTGACGTCACCCGCGCCTTCCGTTTCACCGATCATCTCGATGCCGGCATGATCTGGGTGAATTCGGAAAACGTCCGCCACCTGCCGACGCCCTTCGGCGGCGTCAAGAATTCCGGCATCGGCCGCGATGGTGGCGACTGGTCCTTCGATTTCTACATGGAAACGAAGAACATCGCCTTCGCCACCCGCGCCCACGCGATCCCGAAGCTCGGCGGTTAAGCCGCCGGCCCGAAACTCGGCGGTTGATCCCGCTTATTCCACAAGACTGCGCCCGTCCTCGTATCACGAGGCGGGCTTGAGGAGGACACCATGCCCGTACCGCAGCCCAATCTCTACCCGCCCTTCAACATCGTGCGTCTCAGCCATGTCGAATTCGGCGTCACCGACCTCGCCAAGTCGCGCGCCTTTTATGTCGATACGCTCGGCCTGCAGGTGACGGACGAGGACAAGGACACGATCTATCTGCGCGCCATGGAGGAGCGTGGCCACCATTGCATCGTGCTCAAGAAATCCGACAAGCCCGAGGCCCGCGACCTCGGCTTCAAGGTGTTCGACGAGGACGACCTCGACAAGGCCGTGCACTTCTTCAAGGGCAAGGGCCTGCCGGTGGAATGGGTCGAGCGCCCCTATCAGGGCCGCACCTTCCGCACGCGCGACCCGATGGGCATCCCGCTCGAGTTCTACACCAGGATGGACCGCCTGCCGCCGATCCATCAGAAATACGCGCTCTATCGCGGCGTGAAGCCGCTGCGCATCGATCACTTCAACTGCTTCTCGCCCGATGTCGACGCCTCCGTCGGCTTCTACAACGAGCTCGGCTTCCGCGTGACCGAATATACCGAGGATGCCGAAACCGGCCGCCTCTGGGCCGCCTGGACGCACCGCAAGGGCGGCGTGCACGACATCGCCTTCACCAACGGCCGTGGACCCCGCCTGCACCACACCGCCTTCTGGGTGCCGACGCCGCTCAACATCATCGACCTGCTCGACCTGATGGCGACGACCGGCTGGGTGTCCAACATCGAGCGCGGCCCCGGCCGCCACGGCATTTCCAATGCCTTCTTCCTCTACATCCTCGATCCCGATGGCCACCGCATCGAGATCTACTGCTCGGACTACCAGACCGTCGATCCGGACCTCGAGCCGATCAAGTGGGATCTCACGGACCCACAGCGCCAGACACTGTGGGGTGCAGCGGCGCCCAAATCCTGGTTCGAGCACGGCAGCCTCTTTGCCGGCGTCGAGCCGCAGGATGCCGTCCTCAAGGCCCAGCCGATCATCGCACCCTGAAGGATGGATCGAACCATGACAGACGTGAGCCATCCCCGGTTTTCCAGCTTCTCCGTCAACGGGCGCAAGGCCTATGGCCTCGTCACCGATGGCGGCGTGATCGACCTCTCGGCGCGTTTCAGCGCACGTTTCCCGACCCTTCGGGAGGTGGTCGAGGCCCATGCCTTCCATGAACTCACGGAAGCCGCCGCCGGCCGCACGCCGGACTTTTCCCTCGCCGAGATCGCCTATGAAATCCCGATCCCGGCACCGGAGAAGATCATCTGCGTCGGCGTCAACTTCCCGGATCGCAATGCGGAATACAAAGACGGACAGGAGGCACCCGCCAACCCCTCGCTGTTCATCCGCTTCCCGCGCTCCTTCACCGGCCACGACCGGTCGCTGATCCGCCCGCCAGAGAGCCCGCAGCTCGATTACGAGGGCGAGGTCACCATCGTCATCGGCAAGGGCGGTCGCCGCATCGCGGAAGTCGATGCGCTCGATCACATCGCGGCGCTCACCCTTTGCAACGAGGGCACGATCCGCGACTGGGTGCGGCATGCGAAATTCAACGTCACCCAGGGCAAGAATTTCGACGCCACCGGCTCCATCGGCCCCTGGCTGGTGCCCTACAGGGACGAAAGCCAGCTCGCCGACATCAAGCTCGAAACCCGCGTCAACGGCGAGGTGCGCCAGCAGGATCGCACCAGCCGGATGATCTTCTCCTTCCGCAAAATCATCAACTATATCTCGACCTTCACGACGCTCACGCCCGGCGATGTCATCGTCTGCGGCACGCCGACGGGGGCCGGCGCGCGCTTCGACCCGCCGATCTGGCTGAAGCCGGGCGACGTGGTAGAAGTGGAGGCCGAGGGCATCGGCCTTCTGCGCAACACCATCGCCGACGAGGTTTTCCGACCATGATGACGCAAGACGAGATCCGCGCCGCAGCGCTTGGCCTCGACGAGGCCGAGCGCACGCGCGTCCAGATGGGCCTGCTCTCGCTGAAGCACCCTGGCATCACCATGGACGACGCCTATGCGATCCAAGGCGCCTGGGTGAAGAAGAAGATCGCCGATGGCCGCAAGGTCATCGGCTGGAAGATCGGCCTCACCTCCAAGGCCATGCAGTATGCCTTGAATATCGACATTCCCGATTCCGGCGTGCTGTTCGACGACATGGTCTTCGAGGACGGCGCCACGGTGCCGGCCGACCGTTTCATCCAGCCGCGCGTCGAGGCGGAAATCGCCTTCGTCATGAAGGCGCCCCTGAAAGGCCCCGGCGTGACGGCGTTCGACGTGCTGAACGCCACGGATTACGTGACGCCGGCACTCGAAATCCTCGACACGCGCATCCTGCGCGTCGATCCCGAAACGAAGAAGGCGCGCGGCATCTGCGATACGATCTCCGACAATGCCGCCAATGCCGGCATCGTCACGGGCGGTCGCGCGGTGCGTCCCGACCAGATCGACATGCGCTGGATGGGCGCCATCGTCAGCCGCAATGCGGAGGTGGAGGAAACCGGTCTTGGCGCCGGTGTGCTCAACCAGCCCGCCCGTGGCGTCGCCTGGCTCGCCAACCGCCTCGCGCAATATGGCGACGGGATCGAAGCGGGGCAGATCGTGCTCGCCGGCTCGTTCATCCGCCCGGTCGAAGCCCGCCATGGCGATACGATCGTTGGCGATTTCGGCCCCTACGGCACGGTGAGCCTATTCTTCGCATAGGAGTTTTCGATGCCCGCCCCGAAAAACCGCTTCAAGCAAGCGCTGAAGGAAGGCCGTCCGCAGATCGGCCTCTGGCAGGCGCTTGCCAATCCCTACACGGTCGAGATCTGCGCCGAGGCCGGTTACGACTGGCTGCTGCTCGATGCCGAACATGCGCCCAACGACGTGCCGCTGCTCGTCTCCCAGCTTCAGGCGATGAAGGGGACTTCCAGCCACGCCGTCATCCGCCCGCCGATCGGCGAGACCTGGATCGTCAAGCAATTGCTCGATATCGGCGCGCAGACATTGCTGATACCGATGGTCGACAGCAAGGCGATGGCGCAGACGATGGTGAAGGCCGTGCGGTACCCGCCGCATGGCGTGCGTGGCGTCGGCGCCGCACTCGCCCGTGCCTCCGCCTTCAACCGCACGGTGGATTATCTCCAGACGGCCAATGACGAAGTCTGCCTGCTGCTGCAGGTCGAAAGCCGCGCCGGCCTCGAAGCACTCGACGACATCGCGAGCACGGACGGCGTCGATGGCGTCTTCATCGGCCCGGCCGACCTTGCCGCCGACATGGGATTCCTCGGGAAACCCGGTGCACCGGAGGTGCAGACCGAGGTGGAGAAGGCGCTGAAAAAGATCCAGTCGCATGGCAAGGCGGCCGGCATCCTGATCGGCGATCTCGGCCTCGCCAAACGTTATCGCGAGCTCGGCGCCACCTTTGTGGCCATCGGCAACGATGTGACGCTGCTCGCCAATGCCACGACAAAACTGCTGAAAGACTTCAAGGCCGCCGAACCGGCCGAGGCGCCAACAGGCGCAAAGGTCTACTGAACCAGAGGCGGCCCCAGCGGGCCGCCTTTTTGTTTGCAAGGGCCGCACGCCCGGCAGCGAGCGGGTGCAGCCCTGGACAAAAGAATGTGCAGAACCGGACGCGACGACCGCGCGCTGGCGCTGCATGATCGATCCGGAAAAGGGAGGAAACCATGCGTTTTGACAACAAGGTTGCCATCGTCACGGGCGGCGGCACGGGCATTGGTGCCGCCGTCGCGCGGCGCATCGCCGCCGAGGGCGGCAAGGTGGCGCTGGTCGGGCGACGGCCGGAGCCGTTGCAGGCCGTCGCCGAAGAGATCGGTGCTGCCGTTTTCGCCGCGGATGCGGCCGATACCCAGAGCATGAAGGCCGCCGTCACGGCCACCGCTGAAAAATTCGGCGGCATCGACATCCTGATCGCCAATGCCGGCGGCCATGGCGTCGGCCCGACGGTCTCGATGAGTGACGAGACCTGGGAGCTCGCCGTCCGCCTCAACCTCAACACCGCCTTCGTTTCGGCACGCGAAAGCCTGCCGCATCTCATCCGCTCCAAGGGCAATATCGTCGTGCTGTCCTCGATCGCCGGCCTCTTTGCGGGGCCGGATGCCGTGGGCTACGTCACGATGAAACACGGCTGCATCGGGCTCGCGAAATCACTCGCCCGCGACTATGGCCGCCTCGGCGTGCGCACCAACACGGTCTGCCCCGGCTGGGTGACGACAGCGATGGCCGACGAGCAGATGGAAATGCTGGTCGAGAAGCACAAGCTCGCCTCGATCGCCGAGGCCTACGCGCTCGTCACCAAGGATGTGCCGCTCGGGCGCCCGGCTAGCGCCGAAGATGTTGCCAATGCAGTCTGCTTCCTCGCCTCCGGCGAGGCCGCGATGATCAACGGCGCGATCCTGACGGTCGACGGCGGCGCCGGCACCGTCGATCTGCCGACCCTTGCCTTTGTGGAATAGGAGGAACCCGACATGGCTCAGCAAAACCCCAAGGACTGGAAGACCTACGACCAGTTCGCCTATGGCATCGACACCAACCGCCTGCCTTTGACCGAAGCGCTGGCCGGCACGAAACACACCGTCCATTTCGACGACGGCCGCGAACTCGCGCTCGATTTCACCAAGGACAAGGTGACCTGGTCGGATGCTTCCGGTTCGGGCAGCGACAGCGTCGAGGTGGTCGAGGTCGCGCCCGACACCTATTTCGTCGAGATCGCCTTCGCCGGTAAACCGCTCGAGGCCGAGACCATCATCCTCAATCTGGCCTCCCGCCGCGCGCTGTCGATCCTTTCGATCGTGCGCTCGAAGGAGGAGACAGTGGGCGAACCGCAGGTCGGCCAGATTTTCCGGCCGGGCGTGATTGCCGGCGGAGAAGCGAGCGGCATGGTGCCGGAGGAAACGCGCGACCTGATCGGCCTGCGCGCCCATTTCACCTACAGCCCCAACCATGTCTATGAGCACACCTACCTGTCTTCCAAGCGTTATGCCTGGCAGTGCCTGGTCGGCGTGCAGCGCGGCCATGGCGACGTGGACCTCGCCACCACCTACAAATTCGCCGAGGGGCAGTACGTCTTCACCTTCCGCGAGTTCAAGATCCCGGTCGCCTCGACCTTCTTCTACAACTTCGCCGACATGCGCTCGACGGGCAAGTTCCTCGGCATCAACGGTGAGGGCGCGATCCAGAACAGCAATGCCGGCGCCTTCATCCGCAAGGCTTCCGTGACCTTCTACCAGCCCGGCGAGGCACCCGTCTGATGCGCACCGCTTACGAGATCGTCAAAGCCCATTACGACGCCAATGCCCGCCGCGACATGGCCGGCATGCTCGCCGATATCGCCGAGGATTGCCGCTGGACGGAGATGGACGGCTTTCCCTGCGCCGGCACCTATGTCGGCCCCGATGCCATCGTGCAGAACGTCTTCGCAGCGCTGGGTGCGGCCTGGGATGGTTACACCTTCACGCTGGAGCGCCTTCTCGATGCCGGCAACGACGTGGTCGCCATCGGCAACTACACGGCCACCTACAAGGCGACCGGAAAAGCGATGAATGTGCGCGTCGTGCACATCTGGGGCGTGGCGGACGACAAGATCCGCCGCTTCGAGCAGTTCACCGACACGTTGCGCGTCGCAGAGGCGATGCAGGCCTGAGCCACCCACGGAGGCGGCGGGATCACTCCGCCGCCTCCCGCCATTGCGACGGCGTCTGCTCGTAACGCTGGCGAAAGAGCCGCGAAAAATGCGCGCTGGAGGAAAAGCCGAACTCGAAGGCGACTTCGGCGATGGAGCCGGGACGGACCGGACGATTGCGCAAGGTGTCAGCCGCCGTCTGAAGACGCTGTTCCCAGATGAAATCGGCCGGTGTGAGGCCCTGCGCCTCAAAAGCCCGATAGACATAGCGCACCGAGCAACCCATGCGCCGCGCGATATCCGAAGCGTCGAGATCGCTGCGCTGGATATTGTCCGCCACGTAAGCCTTGATACGGTCGAACAGCAAAGCCAGCGGCGGCGCATCGGCCGAATGGTCGGCCAGCGAGCAATCGGTGATGATGGTGCGCGTCAGGTCCGCCATCGCCCGGCCGAGGCTTTCACGGCCGGCGGCGTCGAGCCGGTCCATCTCCACCACGGCCCCCTGCATCATCGAGAGCAGGATGTTTTGCAGCCCGCCGGGCGCGAGCGGCGCCGCCATCGGCCGGCGCAGGCGCCCGACCACCACGCGCGGCAGCGTCTCGCGCGGCACCTGCAACATCAGCACTTCGACGGGCATGGGATTGTCGAGCCGGTAGCTATAGGCGGGATCGTAGATCACCAGCGCCTGCGAACTGACGGTGAGATCGCAGCCGCCCTGGTGGAAGACGGAGCGGCCGTGCGGCTGGATGATCAGCTTGATCATATCCGGCCGGTTGCCATCCGACAGCACACGGCTGCCATCCACCAGATGCGCTTCCGCATTCAGCCGCGTCAGCCGGCACTGGCCGAGTTTTGCCGAAACGATACGGCTCGCCCGCTCCCGCCCCTCGGAAAAATGCAGCCGCACGGAGCCGAACAGCCGGCGGGCGACGAAGCGGACATCCGTACCGGTTGCGGCTTCAAGCGGCGAAAGCGTGCCCATGGCTCACACCGCCAGATAGGCGCCGTGCAGGATATCCGGCTGCTGGCGCAGGACCTGCGAGGATCCGTCGAAGACGATGCGGCCGCGCTCCATCACCAGCGCATGGCTGGCGAGACCGAGCGCCAGATTGGCGAACTGCTCGATGAGCAGCACACCGATGCCGTCCCGGGCGGCAAGAGTGAGCGCTTCCGCCAGGCGCTTGACGATAGCGGGCGCGAGGCCGAGCGAGAGTTCGTCGACGATCATGAAGCGCGGCTTCGCCAGAAAGGCCTGCGCCATCGCTACCATCTGCTTCTGGCCGCCCGAGAGGTCGCCGGCAAGCTGGTGACGGCGGGCTTCGAGTTCCGGGAAGATAGCGAAGGCCCGCGCCAGCCCGTCGCGCCGCGCGGCAGCCCCCCGCTCCAGCACCGAAACGAGCAGATTGTCCTCGACGCTCATCTGGCCGAGCACGCGGTGCCCTTCCGGCACCATGGCCACGCCGCGCCGGCGCACCGCATCGGGCGAAAGCCCCGTCAGCCTGAGATCGCCGAGCGAGACGGTGCCCGATGCCGTGGGAATGGCGCCGGAGAGCGCCATGACGGTGCTGGATTTGCCGGCACCGTTCGCGCCGAGAAGGGTGCTGATCGCCCCCGGCTGGAGCGCGAAGGAGATGCCGTGCAGCACACGCTTGCCGCCGCGCTCGACGACGAGATCGTCGACGGTGATGGTATCATTGCTCATCACAGTTCTCCCAGATAGGCGCGGCGGACATCGGGATCGGCCAGCACCGTTTCGGTGCGGCCGAGCGCCAGGCGCTTGCCATAGTCGAGCACCAGCGTTTCCGCGCACATGGCGCGGATGAGCTCCACGTCATGATCAATGACGATGACCTGCGCGCCAAAAGCATCGGGAATGGCGAGCACGAGGTCGCGCAGCCGCGCGCCCTCCTCGTCCGTCAGGCCGGCGGCGGGTTCGTCGAGCAGGATCAGGCGCGGCGTGCCGATCAGGCATTTGCCGAGTTCCACCAGCCGACGCTCGAAGAGGTTCAGCCGTGCGCCGAGGCGGTGGGCGACGCTGCCGAGACCGACGAAATCCAGCGCGCGGTCCGTCGTGCGGCTGCGCTCGCCCACGGCAGCGACATTGTCGGCAAGCGCCGAGAGATTGTCGCGGGCGGTCAGATCTTCCACCACCTGCTCCGTCTGGAAGGAGCGGCGCAGGCCGGCCCGCACCCGTTGCAGCGGCGAGAGCGGCAGCAACGGGCGGCCATCCAGCCTGATGGCCCCCTCGACAGGACGCACGAAGCCGGAGAGCACGTTGAGCAGCGTCGTCTTGCCGGCACCGTTGGGGCCGATCAGACCGGAGACGGGGGCACTCAGCCTGGCGGTCAGCTGGTCGATCGGCTTGATACCGCCGAAACGGACCGAGAGCGTTTCGATTTCGATCATCGCTCGCCTCCCCTGGTGACGCAGGCAAGCAGGCTGGCGATCTTGCCGGCGATGCCGGTCGGGGCCGTGGCCAGCGCATGGAACAGTGCGACGCCGAAAATGCCGATGGTGACATAGCCGTCGATGCCGAGATCGGTGAGCAGGGCCGGCAGCGCTCGGAGCAGCAGGCCGGCGATGACGGCGCCGTACCAGTGGAAGGCGCCGCCGACCGTTGCCAGCGCGAAGAGATTGAGGCTCTCAAAGGCGGAGAAGGCGCGGCCTTCCAGCTGGCCGACATTACCGGCGAGAAGCCCGCCTGCGATACCCGCGAGGAAACCCGAAAGCGCGAAGGCCCAAGCCTTGTAGGCGAGCACATTGACGCCGGAGGCGATCGCCACCGTCTCGCCCTTGCGGATCAGCGCCCAGGCGCGCCCCGGCCGGGTGATCTTGTGTGCCTGCACCAGCATCAGGCCGAGCGTCGCGATGACGGCGCAATAGAGGAAATACGGCACCGCTTCGGTTGCAAGCGCCGGACGCGTCAACATGGAGCGCCCCACCCCATCGGCACGGCCGAGGAAGCCGGGGCCGCCATCGGGAAAACCCCAGGCGGAAATGACGATCTGGAAGGCACCGGCCAGCATCAGCGTCACCAGCGCGAGATAGAGGCCGCGCAGGCGCAACGCCGGCACGCCGAACAGCAGGCCGAGAAGCGCCGCGACCACACCGCCGGAAAGCAGGCTCACCTCGAAGGGCGGCGCAAAACCATGGCCGATGCGCAGCGTCACCCAGCCGCCGACGCCGACCAGCGCGAACTGGCAGAGCGAGACGAGCCCGAGCTGGCCATAGAGCACGGCGACACCGGCGACGGAAAGCGACAGCGCCATGGCCGAGGTCAGCGCCGACAGCCAGAAGGCATTGGCGAAAAGCGCGACGGCAGCGGAAAAGACGGCCATGGCAAGGGCTACGGCAAGCAGCGGGCGCGGCTTTCGGAGAGTGGCTTCCGGGGCGAGCGGCACAGCGACCGGGACAAGGGTTCTCTGGGTGTTCATCGATCCCTCATCGAGGCACGAGAGGTGCTACCGAGGATCGTCACGGCGATGAGCGCGATGACGAAGGGGGCGGCGGCACGATAGGGCGAGATCAGCGTGATCGGCGTCAGCACGGCCTCGGCAAGGCCGATGCCGACACCGGCGATCGCGGTGATGTAGAGCGAGCGGAGCTGGCCGAGGATTGCGGCGGCAATGGCCGGGATGACGACGAAGGTCAGGAACGTGCCCTGCAGGCGCACGAGATCGGCCAGTAGCAGGCCGGCAAGGCCGGAGAACAGGCCGGTGATGACCCAAGCCGCCGTTTCCGTATGCAGCACGCGCACGCCGAGAATGGCGGAGAGATCGCGGTCATTGGCAAGCGCGCGCATGTCGAGGCCAAGGCGGGTGCGGTTCAGGAGCAGCGTGATGGCGCCGACCATGGCGAGCGACAGGACGAGTGCGATCAGCCGGGTGAAGGTGAGCCGCACACCGAAGACGGTGAGATACATCTGGTCGGTCGGGAATTGCAGGCGGCGCGGCAGCTCGCCCCAGATGACGCCCATGGCGGCGATCAGCACCAGTGCGGGCGCCAGCGTGCCGACGGCGCGCACGACGATGTCGCGGTGGGAGAGCAGCGGCGCGAAGAGGCGGCCGTAGAGAAAGCTCACCAAAGTCGAGGTGAGCACGCCGAAGAGAATGGCCAGCGCCAGCGGCCAGTTCCATTGCAGGACCTGCCAGGCGACATGCGCACCGAGTGCGCCGAAGGCGCCGAAGGCGAAATTGAGCACGCCGGTCGAGCGGTAGAGAATGACGAGACCGACGCCGGACAGCGCGTAGACCGCGCCGATCCCGAGGCCGGAAATCAGAAATGGCAGGAGAGACATGAGGCCCTCGATCATGCGGGAAAGGAGACCCTGCGGGCGCGATGCCCGCAGGGTCGGTCGATCACTTCAGGCTGGCTTCGAAGGCGCGCACATCCTTCAGCTCCGGATCCGGCGACGGCGCGCAATCCGAAACGACCTTCCACTTGCCGCCTTCGCTGATCGCCATGCGCGTCGTCGAATTGGCATTGTGGCGCGGCTGGCCGTCACCGAAATACCAGGGCGCGCAGAAGATATCGCTCTTGAAGTCCTTGACCCCGCGCACCGCGGCCGAAACGGTCTCGCGGGTGATGTCCGCGCTGTCGAGGCTCATCAGAGCCTTTTCGGCGATACGCGCGGCGAGGTAACCGGCCTGGGCGAAGGTGTCGCGCGGGTCGGAGGCCTGGCCGTATTCGTCCATCACGGCAAGCCAGTTGGCATTGTCGGGCGTCGTGGCTTCGAGATCGTTGAATTCCATGTTGACGTAGAACTTGCCATCCCAGCCGGCGCCGAGCGTTTCCGGCACGGAGAGGTCATAGGCGGACGCGGCCGAGAGGAACTTGATCTGTTCGTTCAACCCCTGCTCCTCGGCAGCGACGAGCAGCGGAATGGCGACGCCCTTGGACATGCCGAGCACGATGACATCAGGCTTGCTGGCGGCGGCTTGCAGCATGATCGAGGTGGCGTCGGCACTGCCCGGATCCATCAGGATCGTCTCGGCGGCAAAGCCCTTTTCCTTGGCAAGCAGCATCACGCCGTCGCAGGACCAGGTGCCGACATTCGGAATGTTCGGGCCGATGCAGACGACCGACTTGGCAGCAAGCTGGTCGAGCGCATAGCCCATGGCGGCGAGCATGGAGACGCGCGGGCCGGCATTGGTCGGCGCGTAGTTTTCGGCAAAGAAGCATTCGCGCGGCACGCCGACGCCGGCCACGACATAGATGCCGCTCTTCTTGTAGTAGTCGGCGTTCGCCCCGCATTCGACATAGCTCGAATTGCCGACCATCAACACGGCCTTCTCGTCATCGACAAGCTTCGCCGCAAGCTGGGCCGCCTTTTCCGGATCCCACTGGTCGTCCTCGACGAGGTATTTCACCGGACGGCCCTTGATGCCGCCATTGGCGTTGAGGCAATCGAAATAGGCCTTGGCCGCCTTGGTCGAGTTCGAAAAATCGTCCGGCCCGGTCTTGCCGGTGATCGCGCCGATGACGATCGGCTCACCGGTCGCGGTCGTGCCCGTACCCTCGCCGCAGGATGCGGCCGCATATGCGCCTGCCGTGCCGGCAAGGCTGAACGCCAGGCCGACCAGCAGTCCCTTCAACACTTTCATCATGATTTCCTCCTCCTTGGTTTTTGACCGGCCGGCGCTCCTCCGCGCCGGCCGTTTTTCAGCGTGCCGTCATGAAGGCCGCCGCGCGGGCGCCGATCATCATGCAGGGCGCATTGGTGTTGCCGGAAACGAGCGTCGGCATGACCGAGGCATCGGCGACGCGCAGGCCCTCGACGCCGCGCACCTTCAACTCCGGCGTCACGACGGCCATCGGGTCGTCGTCGCGGCCCATCTTCGCCGTACCGGCCGGATGGAACACGGTTTTGGCGCTCTGGCGGATGTAGTCCTCAAGTGCCGTCGCATCGTTCTCGACACCGGGACGCGGCAAAACACGGCGCTTGACGATCGCCTGCATCGACGGCGTATCGAGAATGCGGATCGCCGCCTTGACGCCGCGCACCAGCGTTTCGACATCCTCCCGGTCGGAGAGCACATTGGCGTTGAAATCGACCTTCGCTGCGGGATCGGCGGCGGTAATACGAATCGAGCCGCGCGAGCGCGGCCGCAGATAGCAGGGACCGATGGAAAAGCCGTGGCCCGGCTCCGGTTCACGATCGACGAAGCCGATCAGCACCGGCAGCACATGGAACTGCACATCCGGCTGGCCGACGCCCAGCGTGTCGACGAAACCGCCGCACTCCACCACATTCGAGGTCAGCAGCCCCCGCTTCGACGTGAGATAGCGCAGCATATGTCCGACGGCCTTCAGGCCCGTATCGTGCCCGAGGATGGAGATCGGCGCGCGCGTCTCGGCCTGAACCGGCACCTCCATATGATCTTGATAGTTCTCGCCAACGCCCGGCAGGTCCGCCACGATATCGATGCCGAGCGAGGCCAGATGTTTGCCGTTGCCGATGCCGGAGAGCTGCAACAGCCGCGGCGTCGCGATAGCGCCGGCGGCAAGCACGATCTCGCGGCTCGTGCGATAGACCATGCCGTCGGTGAGTTCGACACCGACAGCCTTGCGGCCGTCGAACAGCACGCGCGCCACCTTGCGCTCGGTCAGCACGGTCACATTCGGCCGCCTTTCCGCCTCGCGCAGGAAGGCCATGGCCGAGCTCCAGCGCCGGCCGTTTTTGGTGGTGCTCTGGTAGAAGCCGACGCCTTCCTGGTCCGCGCCGTTGAAATCGGCATTCGGCTTCAGGCCGGATTCAACGGCCGCCTTGACGAAGGCTTCCGACAAGGCATGGCGATGGCGGGCATTGGAGACGCTGAGCGTGCCATCCTGCCCGTGATACGGACCGTTGAAGGCCTGATTGTTCTCCAGCGCCTTGAAGACCGGCAGCACCTCGTCATAGGACCAGCCGCGGCAGCCCATCTGCGACCAAGTATCGTAGTCGTTGCGATGACCGCGGATATAGATCATCGCATTGAGCGACGAACCGCCGCCCAGCACATTGCCCTGCGGCACGATGCTGGGGCGGCCATTCAGGCCCGGCTGCGGATCGGAGGCATAGGGGTGGATATCGATGCCCTTGCCGAGCACCTTAAAGAAGGTCGCGGGAATATGGATCCACGGATCCTTGTCGCGCCGGCCGGATTCGATCAGCAGCACCCGGTTCGCGGGATTTTCCGACAACCGGTTGACGATCACGCAACCCGCCGAGCCGCCACCGACGATGATGTAATCGTAGGTCGCGCTCATCAGCTCAGCACCGTCTGGATCGTGGTGAACTCCTTGAGACCATCGACGCCGAATTCGACGCCGACGCCGGACTGCTTGACGCCGCCGAAGGGGGCATTCGGCTGGATGGCGCCGTGTTTGTTAATCCAGACCGAGCCGCACTCGAGCTGAAGGGCCACGGCGCGCGCCTTGTCCGGATCGCCGGACCAGACCGAACCGCCGAGGCCGGCGGGATTGTCATTGGCGCGGCGGATGACCTCGTCGAGATCGCTGTAGCGAATGATCGGCAGGACGGGGCCGAACTGCTCTTCGTCCACCAGCCGCACGCCATTATCGACATCGGCGACCAACGTGATCGGGTAGAAATAGCCATCGCCAGCAGGCGCCTCGCCGCCGATCAGGATGCGGCCGCCCTTCGCCTTGGCGTCCTCGACCAATTCGCGCACCTTGTCGAACTGCATGGCGTTCTGGACGGGGCCGAGAATGCTCTTCTCGTCGAGGCCGTCGCCGACGGGGATGTTCGCCGCATAATCGGCGAGCCGCTGGCAGACGTCATCATAGAGGCTGTCATGCACGTAGAGCCGCTTCAGCGCCGCGCAGGTCTGGCCGTTGTTGATGAACGCGCCCCAGAACAGGCCCTCGGCGATCCGCGCCGGATCGGCATCGGGCAGCACGATGCCGGCATCGTTGCCGCCGAGTTCCAGCGTCAGACGTTTCAGGGTGGCCACGGCCGAGGCCATCACCTTCTTGCCCGTCTCGGTGGAGCCGGTGAAGGTCATCTTGGCAATGCCCGGATGGGCCGACAAAGCGGCACCGATGGCATTCTCGCCGGTCACGACATTGACGACGCCGGGCGGCAGGACCTCGTTGATGATCTCGACCAGGCGGATGGTGGAGAGCGGTGTCAGCGGCGACGGTTTAATAACGACGGTGTTGCCGGCGCGCACGGCCGGAATGATGTGCCAGCAGGCGATCATGACCGGCCAGTTCCACGGCGTGATCGACCCCGTGACGCCGACCGGCTTGCGGTGAATTTCGACACGACCCTCATTGTCGTCCTGCACCAGTTCGACAGGCAGACTGAGTTCGGCGGTGTGGCGCGTCCAGGCGAGCGCGCCGCCCAGCTCGAAGCGCGAGCCGAGGCCATTGAGTGGCTTGCCCTGCTCCAGCGTCAGCAGGCGGGCAACCTCTTCGGCATTCTCGGCAAGCTTTTCCGCGATGGTGCGGCAGGCGTTTGCGCGCAACGCGTCATCCGTCTTCGACCAGGCCTCGAAAGCAGCGGCGGCAGCGGCCACCGCGCGGTCCAGATCGGTCTCGCTCGCCAGCGGCATCAGGCCGACGACCTCACCGGTCGACGGATTGCGCACCTCGGCATGATGGGGCGTGGCGACGCGTTCGCCGCCGATGAGCAGCGTGTACTGCTTCAAAGTCATGTCCTCCCTTGACTGTCGGAAGGAGTATCGCCGGGCAGCTCACGGCCGTCTTGGGGAGAAGCGCGCGCCGGCTTGGACCGGAGCGCAGATGCCTATCGTTCCGCGCCCTTCAGCAGGTCCGTCGGCGCGCAGTCGAACAGTTCCTTGAAGCTGCGGTTGAAATAGGAAATGTCGTTAAAGCCCGCGGAATAGGCGACCTCGGCGATGGTGCCGCCGGATTTCTGCTCCTTCAACTGCTCGATCTTTTCCTTGGCGAGCCGAAGGCGCTTATCGCGGATGATCGTGGTGCAGGTCACCCCCATGCCCTGGAAATCCTGTTGCAGCGTGCGGATCGAGACCCCGAGCCGTGTTGCCAGCCAGCGGGCGGAGAGATCGTTTTCCGTCAGGTGCCGGTCGATCAGCATGTCGACCATTTGCAGGCGTTTGCTGGCGCTGTCGTGCAGCGCATGCAGCGGCTCCGTCTCGCGGCTGGAATGGAAGGCCTGGCGCGTTGCGGTGAACATCAGCTGGCGCAGATGCGGCGAGGCCGAATCCGATTCCGCCGTCGTCATGATCTTGGCGATCAGCGCATGCAGCATCTGCGCCATCGGATCATAGGCAAAGAGCTTGCGCGCCACGTCGAAATGAATGCGGCTGTCGGAATACATCATCTGGCGCGGCAGGTGCAGCGAGATGTGGTTGGAGAAATGCCCGCCGAAATGAAAGGTCGTCGGCCTCGTGGAATCGACGAGGATGCATTCCCCGACATCCAGCACGTTCTGCCGGTCGCCATGCTCCAGCCCGCAGCTGCCCTCGATCTGCACGATGAGGAAGAGGTGCTCCTTCGGGTCGCGGCGGATATCGTCCCAACCGCGGCGAACATATTGGAGATCGTTGGAGATATGGGCGAATTCCATGCCGCAGACATCGATGCGCCGCGCCGCGCCCAGCACGTCGTCACCGCGCTCCATGGTCTTCGGATTGAAATTGCCGCAGATCGAGCGCAGGTCGTCCGCCCATTGATCATAGGATACCGGCGCCCAGGCCTCCGGCACGAGGGTCTTGTGCTGAACGAGATCCAACTTTGCCTCCCAACAAGGTCGGTCGCGCCGCACGGGTCGTGCGGAACGGACGGCAAGAATGCGCCGCCCTTGCCGCCGAGTCAATGTCGTTCACCTGTTAAGCAAATCAGGCCGCGGCGTCGCCGAGATAGAGCCTGTGCAGATGCGCCGGGTCCCTCGCCAGCGCCGCACAGTCGCCGTCATAGACGATCTGGCCGCGGCGCAGCACATAGGCGCGGTTGCCGATGGCAAGTGCCAGGGCTGCGAACTGCTCCACCAGCACCACCGCCATGCCGTCGTCGGCAAGCTGCCGCACCGCCCGCATCAGGCGGCTGACGATGACGGGCGCGAGGCCCGAGGACATCTCGTCGATGAGGATGACGCGCGGCCGGTTGACGATGGAGCGGGCGATGACGACCATCTGCTGCTCGCCGCCAGACAGCATGCCGGCCTCGACATTGCGGCGCTGCAAAAGCTCAGGAAAGAGGTCGTAGGCCTCCTTCAGGTCCGCATCGGGATGCAGCGCCACCTTGAGGTTTTCTTCCGTCGTCATGGCCGGGAATACGGTGCGGCCCTGCTCGACATGGCTCAGCCCCGCCTTGGCGCGGGCGCCGGGGCGCAGCTTGGCAAGCTCGGCGCCGTCGAGATTGATGAAGCCCGAGCGCACCGGAATGATGCCGGAGAGGCTTTCGAGAAAGGTCGTCTTGCCGGCGCCGTTGGAGCCCAGCAGCACGCTGATCTCGCCGCCTTTGGCTTCGAGATCCACACCGCGGATGACGGGAATGCCGGACCGATCGACCTGTAGCGCACCGATGGAAAACGTGGTCACTCTGCGGCCTCCTCGAATTCGACGCCCATATAGGCTTTCTGCACCACGGGCAGGTCCAGCACCGCCGCAGGGGCGCCCGCAGCGATCACGCGCCCGAAATCGAACACCGTGATCGCCGAGCAGGCCCGCCGCACGAGATCCATATCGTGCTCGATGAGGAGCACGGCACTGCCGAAGGTCTGAGGAATGGCGGCGATGCGCTCACCCAGTTTCAATGCCTCGTCATAGGAGACGCCGGCCGCCGGTTCGTCGAGCAGGATGACCGGTGCGCGGGAGGCGACCGCACCCGCGACGTCCAGCAGGCGGCGCGTGCCGACATCGACGGTCGAGATCGGCGTTTGCGGGCCGGGGCAGCCGAACCAGGCAAGCAGGCTTTCCAGCTCGCTTTCGCCGATCGGACCGGCGGCAAGGCGGATATATTCGCCGACGCGCAGTTCCGGCGCGATGCGCGTCGTTTGCCAGGTGCGGCGGATGCCGAGCTTGGAGCGGGACGTCGCGGAAACGCCTTCGAGCGGGCTGCCATTGAGCAGGATCGAGCCGTCGTAGCGATAGAGGAAGCCGGCAATGGCATCGACCAGCGTCGATTTGCCCGCCCCGTTCGGGCCGACGAGGCCGACGACAGTGCCCGAGGGCACCTTGAGGTTCACCTTATCGAGCGCCGTCACGGTGCCGTAGCGCACGGTGAGGTCGCGCACTTCCAGCGCGGTGCCGGCGGGATGGCTGGTCTTTTCCGGCAATGCGCCAGCAAAGGCCGCCGCTTCCACCGCCCGCTTCGGCCGCAGCTTGCGGGCAAGCCGCATCCAGGTCTCGGCGACCGTCTCGCCGGTCGAGAGCGCCTGCACGGCGCCGAGTGCGAAGAAGACGTTGCCGACATCCTGCGGCAGGTTGAGCCGGCGCAGAAGCTCCGGGAACAGCACGATCATCATGCCGCCCGCAATGGCGCCGAGCGCGAAATGCGCGCCGGCCATGGTGGCAACGGCAAACAGCGCGAGCGACTGCATCATCGAGAAGTTTTCCGACACCAGCGTGCCGAGATAACCGGCCAGCAGGCCGCCGGAAATGCCCGAGATAAAGGCGCTGATGGCGAAGGCGCTGAGCTTGGCGCGCGGAATGCTGATGCCGTTTGCGGCGGCGGCACGCTCGGAATGGCGCACGGCAAGCCAGGCGGCACCAAGACGCGAGCGGCTGACGAATTCCAGCACCACGGCAATGACGCCGTAGGTCAGGAGCACGAAGAGGAAATAGCCCTTGTCGCTGTCGAAGGCCTCCGGGCGGGCAACCTGGGTGAAGGTCGTCTGGCCGGGAAAGGTGATGGTGGCAAGCACCGTATCGAAGGCCGCCGCAAAACCGAGCGTGACGATGGCGAGGTTGATGCCGCGCAGCCGCAGCGCCGGAAGGCCGATGGCGATGCCGACCGGCACGGCGGCAAGCCCGCCGACCAGCATCCAGACGGCAAGCCCGCCCGGTGCGCCGATCAGGTTCAGATAGCCCGTCACCCAGGCGCCGACGCCGGCGAAGGACATCTGGCAGAGCGAGATCATGCCGGTGCGGCCGGTGACGAGGCCGAGGCTTTGCAGCGCGATGCCGACGATGAAGACCGCGGTGATGAGGAACACCCAGTATTTCGGCAGCAGGAAGAAGATGAGGGCGCCGAGAACGGCGAGCGACAGGGCCGTAGTGGCGGCGGCGCGGAAACTAGCGTGCTTCATCCCAGCGGGCTCCTCTTTGCGACCAGAGCAGGACGGCAAGAATGACAAGAAACGGCACGGCGCCGCGATACTGGCTGACCGGCCCGATGGCGCTGACGCTGCCTTCGATGAGGCCGATCATCACGCCGCCGATCAGGGCGGCGCGGAAACTGGAGAAAGCGCCGATCAGCGCGGCAGCCAGCGCCGGTACGACGAGCAGGCTGACCGAGGCGAAATCCGGCGAGCGCAGCGGCGCGATGATCATCAGCGCAAAGGCCGTGACGCCGCCGGTGACGGCCCAGACGCCGAGCGCCAGCAGCCGCACGCGAATGCCGATCAACTCCGCCGCCATCGGCCGCTGCGAGAGCGCGCGCAATTGCAGCCCGGTGCGGGTGCGGGCGAGGAACTGCTCGGTCAGCAGGGTGAACGCGACGGAAAGCACGAGCGTCGTGACGGCGGCCCAGGTCACCTCCACGCCGGCAAGGCGGAAGGCGGAACCGGGGATGATCTCCGGGAAATAATGCGGATGCTGGCCGCCGGTGAGGCGCAGGCCGACCGCGATGATGCCGACGAGCAATGCTGCCGTCACGGCCGCCTTGGTCGAGGCATTGCTGCCGGCAAACCATGTGGTCATGACGAGGCCGATCGCCAACCCGGCAAGCGCACCGGCGGCAACACCGAGAAGCACGGCCGGCAGCAAGGGCATGCCCAGCTCGAACAGCGCGACCATCGCGAAAGTACCCGCAGCGCCGATGGCGGCACCGGTGAAGTTCACCACGGCGACGAGCCGGTAGGTGAAGATGGCGCAGACGCCAAGGATGGCGTAGGCCCCGCCGGCCGATAGTCCGGCAACGGCGGCAGTGAACAATGAATCCATTCCGGAACTCCGGGTCGATGCGCGCGGCGCACCGCGTCAGTCACTCATGGTCTCCGGTCCCATGCATGGGATCCGTCACTTTCAACGATGCCGCTCCAGCCATCTGCACGATGGTAAAGCCGCCGTTTGCCCTTCTCCCCCGCAGGGGAGAAGGAAATCGTAATGGCATAGGCCAAACGTGGCCGCGTTGCCTCACTCAGCCGCCGGCAGGACGAACCAGTCCTTGGTCTTCACCGTCCACTTGCCGTCGACGAGCTGCATGATCTTGGTGGCCTGCATCGGCGAATGGGCTTTCGCGTCACCGAAGGAATAGGCATTGCCGGCGATCGGATAGGTCATTTCCTTGCCTTCCTTGAGCGCCGCCGTCACCGTTTCGCGCGTGACTTCGCCTTCGATGCCGGAGATCGTGTCGATCAGCACCTTCGCCGCCATGTAGCCGCCCTGCGAGAAGGCCGTCTTGGCGAGGCCGGCCGTCTCCATGGTCTTGGCCCAGTCGGCATTGGCTTCGGTCGCCTCGGTATAGGGCTCCCATTCCGTGCCGACATAAATCGGCTGCTTGCTGTCGGCGAGCGCCTTGGAAACACCCTCCGTGTAGCCGGGGGCGAGGAACAGCCAATTGATGCCGGTGATCTTCTGGGCATCGGCCGTCTTGATCCACTGCACGACGCCGGGCTCGACCTGGTTGGTCAGCACCGCATCACAGCCGGCATCACGCGCCTTGACGAGATAGGGCGTCAGGTCGCCCTGCAACGGCAGCGTCATGTCGCTGAGCGTGATCTTGTTGCCGCTGATCTTCTCCCAGCGCGCCACGGCCGCGGCATAGGCTTCCTGCGTGCCGCCAATGATCGAGAAGAAGGTGCAGAGCTTCTTGGCGCCGAGATCCTTCGTGGCATAGTCGAGCACGGCGGTGGTCAGCGTGTAGGGGCCGACATTGACGGGTGCGACGCTCGGCGCGTTGAAGCACAGCGGATCGACGCCGACGCCCTGCACGGCCAGTACGTCGTTGCGGTCATAGGTCGCCGCGTTGACGGCGCAGTCGAGCAGGCTCGCACCGCCGGCCAGCGCCACGACGCCCTTGTTGTCGATGAGGTCGCGCGCCGCCTGGGCGGCGACCTGCGGGTCGCCCTTGTCGTCGGCGATGGTGAACTCGACCTTGCAGCCATTGATACCGCCGGCATCGTTGAGCTGCTGGAAGACGGCTTGGGTGGCGCGCGGCGCGTCGGAGAAGTCGACGACGCCGGTCACGGTGGAGACGGCGCCGATCTGGATCGGGCCGTTTTCGCAGGTCGGCGCGGCCTTGGCCGAGGCGGTGGCGGCCAGGAGGATCGCCGCGGAGGCGAGGAGGAGGTTACGGGTGTTGGTCATGCTGCTCCCTTTCTTGTTGTCGTCGGCGAAGGCCTAGCGCCGGTAGACGGCGCGGCCTTCGAAATAGGTGGTGAGGACCTTGGTGGCGGCGATGCGCTTCGCGTCGACATCGAAGAGGTTCTGATCGAGAACGATGATATCCGCCGACTTGCCGGGCTCGATGGAGCCGGTCTCCTCGCCAAGGCCCATGGCGATGGCGGAATTCAGCGTGTAGATGCGAATGGCAGTGGCGAGATCGATGGCTTGCTCCGGCCAGAGCGAAACGCCCGGGAAGGCGCCCGACGGGTTCTGGCGGGTCACCATGCCTTCGATGCCGTTCAGCGGATCGGGGATCGGGATGACCGGCCAGTCCGACCCGCCGGCCAGCAGCGCGCCGGTCTTGGAGAGGTCGGCGATCGGCCAGAAGCGGGTGGCGCGCTCTTCGCCCATCGCTTCCTTGTGACCTTCGAGGAAGGTCGTCGGATACCAGATCATCGGGCAGAGATCGGCCACCACATTCAGCGATGCGAAACGGGCGATATCGGCCGGCAGGACATAGCTGGCATGGGCGATGTGGTGCAGAACCTTGGTCGGGCCGTTGAAATGGCGCACCGCCTCGACAGCATCGAGCATTTCGGTGACGGCATAGTCGCCGGCACAATGGATTTTCAGGCCCATGCCGAGCTTTTCCGACTTGTCGATATATTTGACGAGATCGGGATAGCTGACCAGAACCTCGCCGCGATAGCCGTGCGGATGCGCGGCGTCGTCGATATAGGCGTCATGGAACGCGCCGGTGCGCGCGCCCGGCACGCCGTCGAGGAAGATCTTCGTATAATTGGGATGGACATGCCGCGAGCGATAGTCGTCGCGCAGCGCCAGCAGCTCGTCGCCCGAAAGCCCGAACATGAAGGACGGCTCGATCAGCGGCAGTGAAGTCACGGCCCAGGCCGTCAAATCGCCCTTGTCGTCCAGGCCCTTCAACGCCTTGAGGATGGGGAGAACGGAGGCGGCATCCTGGAAGGCGGTGACGCCGTAGGAATTGACGATCTGGACGGCGCGCGCGACGGCGGCCTCGCCCATCGCCTCGGTGAAATGATCGGCGGCGACGCGCTCGACGATGCCGGCTGCGGCTTCGATAAGGAGGCCGGTCAGCCTGCCGGTCACCGGATCGCGGCCGAAGGCGCCGGCCGGCGGATCGGGCTGGTTGTCGGAAATGCCCGAGAGACGCATCGCTTCGCTGTTGACCCAGCGGTTATGCATGGTCTCGTCACGCAGCAGCGCGGGATGGCCGAGGCCAGCGGCATCGAGTTTCGCAAGCGCCGCTTCCGAGTTGAGCGCGCTGATCATGTCGGCGCCCCACTGGTTGGCAACGATCCACTGGCCGGGAGCGGCAGCTTCCGCCTGCGCCTTCACATGCGCGCAGATCGCCTCGACAGAGGCGCCGGCGGGAAGCTGGGTCTCGAAGAGATCGGCCTGCCCGCCCATCATGATGTGGTTGTGGATATCGACGAAACCCGGCATCGCCATGCGGCCGGCAAGATCGACGATCTCCGTCGCTGCGCCCCGATAGGCCTCGATCTCGGCGGCACTGCCGACGGCAAGGATGCGCCCGCCGGCAATGGCGACGGCCTCCGCCCAGGAATTGGCGGGGTCGACCGTATAGATGCGGCCACGGGTCAGGATGAGGTCAGCGTACGACGTCCCAGTCATGATAGCGATGTTCCCTTGTGGTTCATTATTCGAACCTACTATTCAATAAGAGAGTGCCGCAGTCGGAGACGGCTGTCAACATAGTTCACACGTTAAATATATTGACCGTATGGACAAGGTTTCCAGTGACGCGCCAGCACCGCCCCAAAAACAGAAACCGCCGCAGATGCATTCGGCATCGCGGCGGTCTGGGAGCGCGCTCGGCACGGTTATCCTAGAGCTGGATCCACGCCGTTTTCAGGTCGAGATATTTGTCCAGCGCGTGCAGCGACTTGTCGTGCCCGTTGCCGGACTGGCGCACGCCGCCGAGCGGCACCGTGTTGTCCGCGCCGCCATAGGTGTTGACATGCACGACGCCAGCGCGGATGCCGCGCACCATGCGATGCGCCCGCGAAAGGTTGGATGTCCAGACGGCGGAGGCGAGGCCGTAGTCGGTGCCGTTGGCGATGGCGAGCGCCTCCTCCTCGGTGTCGAAGGGAATGATCGACAGGATCGGGCCAAACACCTCTTCGCGGGCAAGTGTCATGCCCGGCGTGACGTCGAAGACCGTCGGCTCCATGTAGAAGCCACCGGTATCCGTAAGAACACGCTTACCGCCCGTGCGCAGTGTCGCGCCCTCGACCAGCGCCTGTTCGGCAAAACCGAGATCCTTGCGCAGCTGCATCTCGCTGGAGATCGCGCCGGCCTCGGTGGACAGCAGCAAGGGATCGCCGACCTTCATGGAGGCGGCGATGGCCGCCACCTTCGCGGAAAAGTCCTCGACGATCGAGCGCTCGACCAAGAGGCGCGAACCGGCGACGCAGACCTGGCCGGAATTGCGGAAAATGCCGTAGGCCGAGGTTTTCGCCGCTTTTTCGAGATCGGGCGCATCGGCAAAGACGACATTCGGCGACTTACCGCCGAGTTCGAGATAGACGCGCTTCAGGTTGGACCGCGCGGAATATTCCAGAAGACGCCGTCCGACCGGGCCGGAGCCGGTGAAGACGAGCACATCGATATCCGGATGCAGGCCCATCGCCTCGCCGGTGACGGCGCCGCGGCCGGTGACGACATTGAGCACGCCTTCGGGAAGGCCGGCCTCGGCGCACAGCTCGGCAAGCCGCAGCAGCGACAGCGACGCCACCTCCGCCGGTTTCAGCACCACGGAATTGCCGGCGGCGAGCGCCGGCGCGATCTTCCAGGCGCCGATCATCAGCGGAAAATTCCACGGCACGATGGCGCCGACGACACCGACCGGCTCGCGATGCACGAGGCCGAGAATATCGCCCGCCGTCGGCGCGATCTCGCCATAGACCTTGTCGATCGCCTCAGCATAGTAGCGGAAGCTGCCGGCTGCGCTGCCGGGCTCGGCCTTCAGCGCCATGGCGATTTCCGTGCCGTTGTCGCGCACGCCGAGCACGGCGAGTTCCAGGGCGTTTTTCTCGATCAGCTCGGCGATCTTAAGCAGCACCCGCTTGCGCTCGGCCGGTGCGGCCTTCGACCAGCGGCCTTTTTCGAAAGCCGCACGTGCAGCCTTCACCGCCCGGTCGACATCGACGGTGCCTGCATCCGCAATGCTCGTAAGCCGCTCGCCGTTGATCGGCGAGATGACATCCAGCGCCGCCCCTTCGGCCGGTTCGCGCCAGCTGCCGTCAATGAACAGCGCCTGCGGAGCGATGGTAAGGTTGCGAAGCGCTTCGATCTTTTCCTGCATGTTCTTCCCTCGGAGGGCCGGATAGGCGGTGCCGAAGCACCGCCCGTTTTTCAAACTTCGCGGCCGACGCCCAGCCGAGCGAAGGCAATGGCGTCGCCGGACTTCAGGCGCAGCGCGCAGAGCACACCGATAACCGCTGCGATCAGTACGAGGCCCGGCAGGAACACGGCCAGCGGCCCTTCCGCACCGGCGAGCGCGCCGAAATTTGTGGCAATATAGACCACCAGCGCGGCGAGGATCAGCCCTGTCAGGACGGGCAGCACAACCGTTACCAGCTTGTTGCCTTCGAGGCCGGGATTGCGGCCGAAGAAGGCAACGATGGAGAAGGCGGTGAGCGCCATCAGGAGAATGATCGCCAGCGTGCCGACATTCGTCAGCCACGAGAACAGCGCCAGCACCGGATCCTGCCCCGTGAAGGCGAAGAGCGCGACGACGAGAACGGCGATGACCGTCTGCACGACCGAGCCGGCATGCGGGCTCTGGAACACCGGATGCGTGACGCCGAGCGCCTTGGGCAGCAGGCCCTCGCGACCGGCGACATACATGTAGCGGGCAACGCCGTTATGGAAGGCGACCACACCGGCAAACAGGCTGGTGATGAAGAGCAGGCCCATGACGGTGGTGATGCCATTGCCGACATAGCGGTCCGCCAGACCGAAGAGGAAGGTCGTCGGATCGGCAAGGCCCTTGATTTCCGGCACGAGCTTGTCGACGCCGGCACCGTTGACCATGAGCCAGGAGGTCAGCATGTAGAACAGGCCGATGATCAGCACCGAGATATAGGTGGCGCGCGGCACGGTCTTTTCCGGCTCGCGGGCCTCTTCCGAATAGATGGTCGTCGCTTCGAAGCCGATGAAGGCGGCAAAGCAGAACAGGATGCCGATGGCCGGCGTGCCGCTCATGAAGGCCGACGGCGTGAAGGGCGCGGCGGAGAGCCCGCTGTCGCCGCCCTTGACGAGGATGGCTGCATCGATGACCAGCACGACGAGATATTCGAGGATAACCAGCACGGCGAGCACGCGGGCGGAGAAATCGACCCGACGATAGCCGAAGACTGCGACGAGCGCGATGCCGATATAGGTCCAGACCCACCAGGGCAGGTCGATGCCGTAGCCGGCGAAGAAGCCGGCCGTCGCGGCGCCGAACAGGCCGAAGACGCCGATCTGCATAGCATTATAGGCAAGGATGGCGATGAGCGCGGCCGCCCCGCCGGCAAGCCCGCCGAGGCCCTGTGCGGTATAGGCATAGAAGGCGCCGGCATTGCTGATATGGCGCGCCATCGCGACATAGCCGACGGCAAACAGCAGCAGCACGGCCGTGACGAAAGCGAAGGTCAGTGGAATGCCCGGGCCGTTGCCAAGCATCATCGACAGCGGCACGCCGCCGGCAACGGCCGTCAGGGGCGCGGCGGCCGAGACGACGAGAAAGGTGACGGCCCCGACACCGAGGCTGTTCTTGCGCAACTGGTTCGCGCCGCCAGACGGCACGGTTTCATTGGTCATGATCTTGCTCCCTCCTGACGGCCCACCCCACACGGCTGCCGCCTTTCAATGCCGTGCGCGCGGCGCCCGGCGGTTCCCATTCTGAAAAGCGTCTTGCGGTTCATTATTTGAACCTGTATTTTAATTATAGACTTGCAAAAGCCCGCCCCGCCGTCAAGTTATTTCTCATGTTAAGTATCTCGACAGAGATGCGTTGCGTGTGAGAGGCTGGACGCGGAGAAATGGCCGTGCAGGAGACCCCACACGGCATGGTCCATCACGAAAGGTCCGGAAGAGACACATGAGCACCATCGGCAAGGCCCTCTCGCTCCTCGACGTCATTTCCCAACTGGACAAGGATATAGGGCTGACCGACGTTGCGCGGCTGGCCGCACTCGACAAGGCGACGGCACGGCGCTTTCTGGTGGAGCTCGAGAAATACGGCTTCGTGGAGCAGGACGAGGAGACGCGAAAGTATCGGCTGGGCGCGGGCCCGGTACGGCTCGCGCGCATCCGCCAGGCACGTTTTCCCTTCGTTTCCGTCGCCGCCCCCTTCGTCAAGGCGCTGGCGGACGAGGTGGGCGAGACGGTGCATCTCTCGGAATTCAGCGGCGGCCGGCTTTGCACCATTCATGTCGAGGATTCCTCGCAGGCGCATCGCGTGATCGTCGACCTCGGCACGCCGCTGCCCTTCCACGCCACGGCCTCCGGCCTCGCCTACCTTGCCTTCCTGCCGGCCGACGAGATCGAGCGCACGCTGAAACGGCCGATGGAGCGGTTTTCCGACGAGACGGTCACGGAGCCGGAAGCGGTTCGCCTTCTGGTGAAGGAGACCGCCCGGCGCGGTTTCTCGATCAACCAGCAGGGGTTCGAAATGGGCGTCATCAGTGCCGCGGCACCGGTCCTCGCACCGAGCGGAAAACCCATTGGCGCACTTGCCGTTGCGGCCCCGACGGCGCGCACGACCAGAGCCCGCATGCTGGATATCGGCCAGCGGACCATGGCCGCCGCCGCCGGCATCGCGCAGAAATATTATGGGGCGAAAACCTGACCGGCCGGCGCGCAGAGGCCCTTCGAAGGATTTTTCCTCCGGCAGGCACACTATAATACATAATATCTATCGATTTTATTTTTTGATGCGAAACTCTCCTCAAACCAACCGGAGAGCTTCGCCATGGGAATTATCGAAAAACAGCCGATCGACTACACGCAGCATCCGCGGGTGAATTCCGACGATCCGGTGCCGCCGCGCCCGCGCCCGCAGACCCCCGCCCACATCATCAAGAGCGATGAGGAGGCGATCGCCGTCGCCAAGCGTCTCGCCGCCGATTTTGCGCAAGGGGCGGCACTGCGCGACCGCGAAGGCCTTCTGCCGCTGAAGGAAATCGACGCTTATTCGCAGAGCGGGCTGTGGGGCATCAACGTGCCCAAAGCCTATGGCGGTGCAGGCGTGTCCTACAGGACGCTGGCCCGCGTCATCGCCATCCTCGCCGCAGCCGATTCCTCGATTGCCCAGATCACCCAGAACCACCTCGCCATCAACGGCCATATCGACCTCGACGGCACGGAAGAGCAGAAGAAGGAGTTCTTCGGCTGGGTTCTCTCCGGCCTGCGCTTTGGCAATGCTTTTTCTGAACTCAACAGCAAGACCGTCGGCGCCTTCGAGACGCGCGTCTCGCATGAGGGCGACGAGGCGGTGGTGAACGGCGAAAAGTTCTATACGACCGGGGCGCTCCTCTCGCACATCATCCCGATCGTCGCCGTCGATGCCGAGGAAAAGGGCTATCTCGTCTTTACCGATCGCGATGCGCCCGGCATCACCGTCACCAACAACTGGTCGAGCTTCGGCCAGCGCACCACGGCCTCCGGCGCGGTGAAGATCGAGAATGTCCGCGTGCCGAAGAGCCGGCTCCTGCCGGTCGCCGCCTTCGACCGGCCGACCATTGCCGGCCCCGTTTCGCAGATCATCCAGGCCGCCATCGATGCCGGCATCGCGCGCGGCGCCATCGACGACGCTATCGCCTTCATCAAGACGCAGAGCCGCCCCTGGATCGACAGCGGCAAGGAGACGGCGGGCGAGGACCCCTTCACCATCGCCGCCGTCGGCGACCTGAAAATCCGGTTGCATGCGGCCGAAGCCCTGCTCGACATCGCCGGCGAGGCGATCGACGCTGGCCTGAAGAGCGCGACGGAAGAGACGATCAACGACGCGACCATCAAGACCGCCGAAGCCAAGGTGCTGACGACGGAGATCGCGATCCTTGCCACCAACAAGCTGTTCGAGCTGGCCGGCACGCGCTCCACGCTCGCCAAGCACAATCTCGACCGCCACTGGCGCAATGCGCGTGCCCATACGCTGCACGATCCCGTACGCTGGAAATTCTTCCACGTCGGCAATTTCTACCTCAACGGCATCAACGCCCCGCGCCATGCCTGGAGCTGAGCCGTCCATCCGGGTGGCGGTCCGTCCGGCACCCGCCTTCCCCGGATATCCGACCATGCCGCTGCGCCGCCACATCGTTGCCAACGCCGCCCCGCCACCGAAAACCGCGCGTTATGCGCATGCGGTGGAAGCGGGCGGGTTGCTCCATGTCACCGGCCAGCTGCCCATCGATCCCGATCAGCCCGACGCGCCGCTGCCCGCATCGATCGAAGCCCAGACCGAGCTCGTTTTCCAAAACTTGCTCCGCATTCTCGACGCCACGGGATATCGGCTGGAAGACACCGTCTTCGCCCGGATTTACCTCACCCATTTCGCCCGCGATTATGCGGGCCTCAATGCGGTCTATCACAGGCATTTCAGCGCGGATGCGCACCTGCCGGCCCGCACCACGGTCGGTGTTGCAGCACTCGGGCGCGATGCGCTGGTCGAGATCGACCTCGTCGTGGCGAAGGCCGAGGCGTGACAGGGCGGAAAACTTCTTCCATAAGAACGGGATCCGAAGCACCCATCGCCGAAAGCCCCCGTGAGCCTCGAAGACGACACGCAAGCCGATGTGCCCACCCCGCGCATGTTCTCCTGGGCACGCAATTCGACGATCTACCGCATCGAACGGCGCATGCACACGGAAAAGCAGCTCTTCGACGCCATAACCCGCAAGGCGCGGGAAAAGTTCGAGGATATCAGCGACGCGCAGGTCAAGGCGCTGGCCGATGCCGCGGTGAAATTCGCCTATGACAACAAGGCGCTCGACGACACGGCCTTTGCCGAGATGAGCAGCCGTTCGGGCATGCGCAGCGGCCGCTCGAAGCGCGCGGTCGTGCAGAAGCTGTCGCAGAAAGGCATCGCCAAGGAAACGGCCGCCGCAGCCGTGGCCGAGATGGACGACCTCTACGCCGCCGTCGTGCTCGCCCGCAAGCGCGCCTTCGGCCCCTTCCGCAAGGTGGAGTTGGATGACAAGCGAAAGGCCAAGGAATTCTCCGCCTTCGCGCGCGGCGGCTTCAGCTTCGATATCGGCAAAAAGGTCTTCGCCATGACGCTGGAAGAGGCCGAAGAGGTGCTGGACGCCGGCCGTCATCTCTGATGGCCGGCGACGCTCAGGTCACCCGTTAGAAAGCCGCCTTCGCCAAGGTACTCACGCCGTCGGTGATCGGGATGACTTCGCGCACAGCGACGACGAGCGGAGACGCGATCTCCGCCTCGATGCGTATGACAAGCTCCAGCCCTGGCTGGTTCCTCTCCGCCATGATTTCCTCTCCTCAAAGCCCAAGCGCGATGCCGTCCTTGCGCGATTCCGACCCGCCGATCAGCGTGCCGTTTTCCCAATCGATGCGGATCGCCTGCGCCCCGCCGATCGGCCCTTCAGCCGGAACGAGCGAGAAGCCGCGCCGCTCCAGTTCGCTTGCCGTTGCGGCCGGCAATGTGTGCTCGGCCTCGACGAGCGTGCCTTCGGACTTGGGAATGAGGCGCGGCAGGTCGATCGCCTCCTGCAGGTCCATGCCGTAGTCGAAAACCTTGGAGATGAGATGCGCATGGCCCATCGCCTGATAATAACCGCCCATGACGCCGAAAGGCATTTCCACCCGGCCGCCCCGCGTGACCATGCCGGGAATGATGGTGTGCAGCGGCCGCTTGCCCGGCGCCACGACATTGGGATGGCCGGGCTTCAGCGAAAAACTCTGGCCGCGATTGTGCAGCACGACGCCGGAGCGCGGCGCGACGAGGCCGGTGCCGAAACTGTCGAAGACCGAATTGATGAAGCTGACGGCGTTGCGGTCTCGGTCCACCACGGAAATATAGACCGTGTCGCGATGCAGCGGCATGTCGAAGGCCGGAAGGTCCGTCAGCGCGCGGCGAAGGTCGATCATGCCGGCCAGCCTGTCGGCAAGATCGCCCGATAGCAGCTCTTCGACGGGCACATGCGCCTTGTCCGGGTCGGCGATCCAGGCGTCGCGCGCGGCATAGGCGAGCCGCGTCGCCTCGATTTCCAGATGCAGTCTGTCTGGCGATTGCGGATCGCCCTTGGCCTCGAAACGGCCGAGGATATTGAGGATCAGGAGCGCGATGATGCCCTGTCCGTTCGGCGGGCATTCATGGATCGTATGGCCACGGAAATCCGTCGTGACGGGCGTGACGTAATCGCCTCGCGCCTCCGCAAAATCCTCCAGCGTGTGCAGGCCGCCGAGCGAACGCAGATAGGACACCATGTCCTCCGCCACCGCCCCGGTATAGAACCCGTCCCGCCCTTCGGCGGCGATGCGCTTCAGCGTGGCGGCAAGCTCCGGCTGACGGTGCACCTCGCCGATCTTCGGCGCCCGTCCCTTGGGAAGGAAGATGCGCGCGGCGGTCGGCTCCGAGGCCAGCAGCTCCTCCTCGATCGACCAGTCGCGATGAACGCGCGGGCTGATCGCATAGCCTTCCTCGGCAAAACGGATGGCCGGCGCCAGCACGTCGGCGAAGGGCATGCGGCCATGGTCGGCATGCAGCCGCGTCCAGGCATCGATGGCGCCGGGAATGGTCACGGCGGAGGGCGATTGCCGCGGCACTTCGGCGAGACCCCGCTCGGTGAACCAGTCGAGCGTCAGCGCTGCCGGCGTGCGGCCGGACCCGTTATAGGCGACGACTTTGTCGGACCCGCCGGCGGCATAGAGCACGAAGCAATCGCCGCCGATGCCCGTCGAGCCGGGCTCGACGACGCATTGCATGGCGGACGCCGCAATCGCCGCATCCATCGCGTTGCCGCCAGCCTCCAGGATTTGCAAGGCGGCGAGCGTCGCGGACGGATGCGACGTCGCCGCCATGGCATGGCGGGCGACGGCGACGGAGCGGGTCGGCCTTTCGAAATTGCGCATTCGGTCGTTCTCCTCGGGTGGTTTTATGCCGCCGGAGCGGCAGGTTTTATCGTTTGATGTCAGGGGCCTGCGCTGACGGCAAAACCCTTGCCGAAACGCTCGCGCACCTTGCGCGAAAAGGCGGAAACGGTGGCGTGGTCGGCCGAGCTTGCCGTGACCAGCACGAATTCGACATCCTCCAGCGCCGGCAGCAATGGCGGGGGGATCTCACGGAGGCCTGACGGCGCCAGGCTGCGCGGCTGCACCAGCACGCCCATGCCTGCCCGCGCCGCCGCCGTCAGCCCGCTCAGGCTCTGGCAGGAGCAGACGATGCGCCAGGACGTGCCTGCATGCTCCAGCGCTTCCATCAAAAGCGCCCGCGTCAGGCTCGGCGGCGGAAAAACGATCAGCGGCAACACGGGCTTGGCCAGGATCGCCTCGGGATCGCTCGCCAGCCATACCAACGGCTCGCGCAGAATGGCGTCGCCGCGTTGCTCGCCGATCCGGCGCTTGGCCATGACGAGATCGAGCTCGCCGCGATCCTGCATGTCGGCCAGCGTCTTGGAGAGCGCGACCGAAAGCTGGAGGTCGACGGACGGATGATCGGCGATGAAGTCTTCCAGCAATCCCGGCAGCTGCCCGCTCACCAGATCCTCGGAAATGCCGAGCCGGAAGGGGCCGCGCGGCGCATCGGCATCGAAGCGCGCCACGGTCTGGCGCTCCAGCGCGAGGAGCTGGCGGGCGTTCGGCAACAAGGCCTCGCCGTCGCTTGTCAGGCGCACCGCATGGGTATCACGGTCGATCAGCCGCCGGCCGAGGCTGCGTTCGAGGCGTTGAAGATGCTGGCTGACCGTCGACTGACCGAGATTCAACCGCTCCGCCGAAAGCGTGAAACTTTTTGTCTGAGCCACCATGACGAAGCTGCGCAGCTGGGCGAGATCGAGCATATCACGTTTCTCGATAAGCATTATCGATTGCATCGTAAAACAGGATATCGCATTTTAAAGGCCTGTCGAGCCCTCTCCGGACCGTGACCGATGAAACGCCTCCTGCCCGATACATTCACTTTGCTGCTGGTCGGCGCCGTGCTGCTCGCCTCGCTGCTGCCGATTTCCGGCGAGCCGGCGGAATGGTTCGGCATCGCCACCAATATCGCGATCGCGCTCCTGTTCTTCCTGCATGGTGCACGCCTGTCGACGGACACTGTCGTGGCCGGTTTCCTGCACTGGCGCCTCCAGCTCTTCATCCTGGTGACGACTTTCGCGATCTTCCCGCTGCTCGGCCTCGGGCTCGGCCTTTTCTCGCCCTGGCTGATCGACCAGCCGATCTATCTCGGCCTGCTCTTCCTCTGCGTACTGCCATCCACAGTGCAGTCTTCGATCGCCTTCACCTCGATTGCCGGCGGCAATGTGCCGGCCGCGATCTGCGCGGCATCGACATCGAACATTCTCGGGATCTTCCTGACGCCGGCGCTGGTAGCGCTGCTCTTCTCGACGGGAGGCAATGCCGGTATTTCCTTCGACATGATCTGGAAGATCATGCTGCAGCTCTTCCTGCCCTTCGTCGCCGGCCAGATATTGCAACCCTTCATCGGCAACTGGATCCGCTCGAAGAAGACGCTGCTCAATCCCTTCGACCGCGGCTCGATCCTGATGGTCGTCTATCTCGCCTTTTCCGAAGCGGTGACGGAGGGCATCTGGCACCGGCTGGCCATCGGGGATCTCGCACTGCTTATCCTGGTCGATTGCCTGCTGCTCGCCGCCGTTCTTCTCATCACCAGCCTCGGCGGAAAGCTCCTGGGCTTCAACCGGGAAGACCGCATCACCGCCGTCTTCTGCGGCTCGAAGAAGAGCCTTGCCAGCGGCGTGCCCATGGCAAGCGTCATCTTCGCCGGACAGTCGATCGGCGCCATCGTGCTGCCGCTGATGCTCTTCCACCAGATCCAGCTGATGGTCTGCGCCTGGCTGGCGCGCGTCTATGCCGACCGGCAGAAAACGCTCGACGCGGAGCCGGCACAAGCCAGCTAAGGCAAATCCGGCAGCGCCTTAAAACAGAGCGTCGTCGAACAGATCGTCGTCGCTCATGGCTGCAGGCTGGGCGGGTGCCGCCTCGACCATGCCGCCGAAGTAGCGGACGTGAATTTCCCGTTCCGAAGCCATGGTATAGACCCGTGCGATACGGCTGCCGAGATCGACCATCGCCTCCTTAAGTCCAGACGTATCGGGCACCGCGTCATCGGCCAGATCACCGGCACTTGCCGCGCAGTCGGCGAGCACGTCGCCAAGCTCGGCGTTGAAATCGAGGCCGGCAATCGTCCGGCCCGCCTTGGCGGAAACATCCGCGCCGCAATCGCGCAGGGCGGCCATATCCTCTTCCATCCGGTCGCCGGCGCGGCGGATATGATCCAGCACCTCTTCGAGATGGGCGTCGAGGGAGCCACCCGCCGCAGCGCCGGTCTCGCCAAGCTTGCCGGCATCGCCCTCTAGCGATTGCAGCGCGGTCAGGATGCGTTCGGCCGTCTCGTCGAGCTGGGCGGAGAAGGTGCGCAGCTCCGCCGTCACCACGTTGATCGCCCGCCCCTCTTCGCCGAGCTTGCTGCAGCGCAGGTTGGTGTTCAGTGCCATGTAGTGGATATCGGTGCGGACGAGCTGGATCGTCTTCACGCCCTTCAGCAGCTCCTGCACGGTCTCCACCGTGCTCGAACCCAGGGCATTGGCCTTGCCGGCCGCCTGCTCGATCTCGCGCACGACGGCGCGGGCGGCAACGATATCGGCTTCCAGCGTGCGCATGGCGCGGTCGGCGGATTGGCCATCGGTGGCGGCCATGTCGCCGTAAAGCGCCATCAGGCCATCGATATCGGCACCGAAGCTGCGGATCGTTCCGACGACGGTCTTGCATTCGCGCCCGAAGTCATGGGCGACTTCGACAAGCTGGTCGTGCACGAGATGGCGGACCAGCGCTGTCAGGCGCCCGGCTGCGTCGCCATCCAACGTGCCGGCCGCCAGATGCTCGTCCAGGAAGGTGAAGGCGGACTGGCAATGTTCGATGCGCTGGCGCGTGATGTCGCCAATCTGCATGGCGGAAAGCGTCGTCGCGACCTTCGTCTGTACGAGACGCGCGGAGCTGCCGACCTTGCCGGCGAGCTGCGAAAGGTGCTTGCGCTGCGCCGTGAGGTCGGCCGCATTGCGCGAGAGGTTGCCGGCGATATCGGGCACGCTGCGGCGGAAGCGCTCCAGGGCCTCCTCCCCGCCGGACGAGGCCGCGTCGATCACGCCGCCGAGCGTGCCGATCTTCACACCGAGCGCATCGACTTCCTTCCTGCCAAACTGGATGCGTTCGAGGATTTCTTCGGCAAAGCCCGAAAAGTCCGGAATGGCCGCACCGGTGATCTTGGCCGTCGTCGCAAAGGTGCGCAGATAGCGCAGCGTCTCCTGCATGTCGGCGATATGGGTGCCGAGCGATTTTTCCGTCACCGCTACACTGGCAAGGCGCTGCTGACGGGTTTCCTCTATCGCCGGAAGCGCCGTCAGCTGGTCGACGGTCGCCGTAAGCCGGCCGATCGTCGTCTGCGCGGTTTCGTCATCGAGCGAACGAGACAGATTTTCCAGCGATGCAACCAGGCGGTTGAGCACGTCGAGAACCGAGAGCAGCACCACGCCGCCGTCAAGAAAGCGTTGCTCGATGCGGGAACGGGCCCCTTCGAGACGGGAAACGAGTTCCGTCTCGGTCGTCTGCCGCTCCACGCGGACTGCGCTCGCTGTTCCTGACACGCCATACCCCACTTTCAAGAAACCTTGGCCAGACCCTAGGGGGAACAATGTAACGCGCAGTAAATTCGCTCTTTCTTATGAAGCAAAAACAGGCCGTTCGGAGCCGTTTTCCACGCCACTACCCGAGGATGCAGCATCCCTAGAATTAGGGATTTATAAATAATATTCCTAATGCCTTATTTTGTAATTTAATTATGAAACTCAGATACTTATTGAATTTATCTCCCGTGGCGTAAGCCGGTGCATCAATATCACAAAAACTACCAATAGGCGAATTTAGCAACCGCGCTTTACCCTTCGTTAAGGCTATCGGTGAATTCTGGCGCGGGGAATACTCCCTTGCAAAACGTTTATCGGGGCCTGCATGTCCTCCACCTTGTCCGGCGACGCATCGTTAACCTTACTAAATGCGCTGACCATCAAGAATATAGTGACTGTTCAGGAGATCATCCTGGACCATCTGGCCAATAACGCGACGGCGATACTTGATATCGACGCCGAGGCGCAGGTCGACCTCAGCTTTGTCCAGCTCGTGACGGCGGCGCGCAAGCACGCGGAAACGCGTGCAGGCCGGCTTGTACTTGCCCGTCCGGCGGCAGGAGACCTTTACGACGTGCTGAAGCGTGGCGGATTTCTCGACGAGATGACGCCGGACGCCGCACATTTCTGGTTGCATCAGGAGAAAAATTGATGACCGCGAAGATCTTGACCGTGGACGATTCCGCCAGCATCCGGCTGACGACACGCGTCACCCTGAGCAATGCCGGCTACACCGTGACCGAAGCTGTCGACGGGCTCGACGGCCTGAGCAAGCTTCAGGCAGGTGAATACGACTTGGTGATCACCGACCTCAACATGCCGAATATGGACGGCCTGACCATGATCCGCGAGCTGCGCAAGTTGCCCGCGCATACCGGCGTGCCCGTCATCTTCCTCACCACCGAATCCGACGGCGAGATCAAGGCGCAGGCCAAGGCCGCCGGCGCCACCGGCTGGCTGACCAAGCCGTTCGATCCGGAAAGCCTCGTCAAGATCGCCAGGAAGGTTCTCGGCAAATGAGCAATCCGGACCCGATCTCAGTTTTCCGGACAGAAGCGGCCGAACTGCTGGAACAGATCGAGTCCGGCCTTCTCGACCTGACGCGCAGCCTTGACGACCGCGACCAGATCGATGCCGTCTTCCGTGGCCTGCACACGCTGAAGGGCTCCGGCGCGATGTTCGGCTTCGAGGCGCTGGCCGCCTTCACGCACCATTGCGAAA